>JAUHZF010000290.1 GCA_030426145.1 Polyangia bacterium | reverse complement strand
CTGTGAAGAGCTGCGGGACGTCACCTGCGGTCCCTTCCCCACCTCCGAGGGAGACTGCTGCTACGAGATCGACACCGAAGAAATCCCCTGCGCGATCCCGGGTCGGCCCCTCACCATCGACGGAAATATCGCCCAAGCCCCGGTGGTTCGGCGCTCGGACTGGATGCGCGACACGACGCCACAGCTCGACGGACTGTCCGCCGAAGTGCGCGCCGAGCTGGCTGCGCGCTGG
The DNA here is from genome assembly GCA_030426145.1 of Polyangia bacterium. Classification (GTDB taxonomy): domain Bacteria; phylum Myxococcota_A; class Polyangia; order Polyangiales; family Polyangiaceae; genus JAPYTK01. Next base: position 11,968 of record JAUHZF010000290.1, on the reverse strand, counting down.
AAGACCGAGGCTCAGCTCGAGCATGCATCGGTGGCGTCCTTCTCGCGCTTTGCCCTCGAGTTGATGGCCATCGGCGCCCCTCCTGCGCTCATCGAAGCCGCCCACGCCGCCGCCATCGACGAGGTCCGCCACGCGGAGCTCGCCTTCGCCCTCGCCAGTGCCTACGCCGGCGCACCGGTCGGCCCCGGGCCGCTCGCGCTTCCGTCTTCCCTGCCCCTCACCACCGACCTCGTTGCGCTCGCCGTCGCCACCTTCCGCGAGGCCTGCGTCAACGAAACCGTGGCCGCGGTGCTGGCGGCCGAGCGGCGCGACCGCGCGACCGACCCCGCGGTGCGCAGCACCCTCGGCACCGTGGCCGAGGACGAGAGCCGTCACGCAGAGCTGGGCTGGCGCTTCCTCGCCTGGGCGCTACGGCAGTCGGACGCCGTCGGTGTCGCCATCGCGGCCGAAGCCGAGCGGCTCGCTGGCGCCTCGCCCGCCATGGGCGATGCCCCACTCGCGGCGCACGGTCAGCTCGACGCGGCCACCGAGGCCTACGTCACCCGGCTCGCCATCGACGAGGTCGTGCGACCGGCCGTCACCTCCGCACTGAGCCTTTGCCCGGCGCCCGTGGCGAGAACGTGAGCACCCTCGATGCCGAAGACCGAGCAGTAGCTGATGTTGGGAACCCCCGTCAGCTGAGCCGGTCGGCGTCGTAGCCGAGACTCGGACGCATCCAGCGCTCGACTTCGGCCACATCCATGCCCTTGCGCTCGGCATAGGCTACGACCTGCTCGCGGCTGATCCGGCCGAGGGTGAAGTAGCGCGACTCGGGGTGCGCGAGGCAGATCCCGCTCACGCTCGCCGCCGGCAACATGGCGAAGCTCTCCGTGAGCTCGATCCCCACCGCCGGCGCCTCGAGCAGCTCGAAGAGCTTGCCCTTCTCGGTGTGGTCGGGACACGCCGGGTAGCCGAACGCGGGTCGGATCCCGCGGTACTTCTCGGCGATGAGGTCGTCATACGACAGGTCCTCGCTCTCTCCGTAGCCCCACTCGCGTCGTACGCGCTGGTGGATCATCTCGGCGAAGGCCTCGGCCAAGCGGTCGGCGAGCGCCTTGACCATGATGGCGTTGTAATCGTCGTTGTCGCGCTCGTACTTGCGCGCGAGCTCGTCGGCCCCGAGGCCGGTGGTGACCGCGAACGCGCCGATGTGATCGTTCTTGCCCGAGCCCAGGGGCGCCACGAAGTCGGCGAGGTTCCGACATGGGGCGTCGCGACCCACCTGGTGCTGCTGTCGCAGCATGTTGAAGCGGAGCTTCTCCTCACTGCGTGAGCCGTCGGTGTAGACGACGATGTCCTCGCCGTCGCTCGCCGCAGGCCAGAAGCCGTAGACCGCACGGGCCGTGAGCAGGCCCTTGTCGACGATCTCGTCGAGCAACGCCGTGCCGTGGGCAAAGAGCTCGCGCGCCGCCTCGCCGTACTTGGGGCTCTCGAGGATCTTCGGGTAGCGCCCCTTGAGCTGCCAGGCGGTGAAGAAGAAGCTCCAGTCGATGTACTGGCGCAGCTCCTCGAGCTTGACCGTGATCTCGCGACGCCCGGTGAACGCCGGCTGAGGCACATCGTCGTAGCTGAGCTCCAACTTGCGGTTCAGCGCCTCTCCGTAGGAGGTCAGCTCCTTCTGGGTCTTGCCGCTGTAGATGTCGCGCAGCCGCTCCTGATCGACGCGGTTCTGCACGTCGAGGGCCTTGCGGGCCTTGGGCTCGAGCAATGAGGTCACCGTGCCCACGGCGCGCGAGGCGTCGAGCACGTGCACCACCGGGCCGTCGTAGGCAGGCGCGATCTTCACCGCGGTATGCTGCCGGCTCGTGGTGGCTCCACCGATGAGCAGCGGCATGTCGAAGCCGCGGCGGCTCATCTCTTCGGCCACGTTCACCATCTCGTCGAGGCTCGGCGTGATGAGGCCCGAGAGACCGATCATGTCGACCTTCTTCTCCTTCGCGGTGCGGAGGATCTTGTCGGCCGGCACCATCACCCCGAGGTCGATCACCTCGTAGCCGTTGCACCCGAGCACCACCCCCACGATGTTCTTGCCGATGTCGTGAACGTCGCCCTTCACGGTGGCCATGAGGATCCGTGCCTTCGACGATTGGCCCGCCTCTTCTTTCTCGGCCTCCATGTAGGGCGTGAGCACCGCGACGCCCTTCTTCATCACGCGGGCGCTCTTGACGACCTGGGGCAGGAACATCTTTCCCTGTCCGAAGAGGTCTCCGACGATGCGCATGCCATCCATCATCGGTCCCTCGATGACGTGGAGCGGACGCGGGTACTTCTGGCGCGCCTCTTCGACGTCCTCCTCGATGAAGTCGACGATGCCGTGACGCAAGGCGTGCTCGATGCGCTTCTCGACCGAGGTCTCGCGCCACGAGAGATCCTTCTCGCGCTTCTTGCCCGTGCCCTTCACCTGCTCCGCGTGCTCGATGAGGCGCTCGGTCGCATCCTCGCGGCGGTTGAAGATGACGTCTTCGACCCGCTCCTTCAGCGCGGGCTCGATGTCTTCGTAGACGGCGAGCTGCCCCGCGTTGACGATCCCCATGTCGAGACCGGCGTCGATGGCGTGGTAGAGGAAAGCCGCGTGCATCGCCTCCCGCACCACGTTGTTGCCGCGGAAGGAGAACGAGAGGTTGCTGATCCCGCCGCTGACGCTGGCGCCGGGCAGGTGCTTCTTGATGAGCCGCGTCGCCTCGATGAAGTTGATGGCGAAGGCGTTGTGCTCTTCGATGCCGGTCGCGATGGCGAGCACGTTGGGGTCGAAGATGATGTCGGACGGGTTGAAGCCCACCTCGTCGACGAGCAGGTTGTAGGCACGCTTGCAGATCTCGAACTTGCGCTCGACGGTCTCGGCCTGGCCCTGTTCGTCGAAGGCCATGACCACCACCGCCGCCCCGTAGCGACGCACGAGTCGCGCCTTCTCGAGGAAGTCGGCTTCACCCTCCTTCAAACTGATGGAGTTGACGACCGCCTTGCCCTGGATGCACTTGAGGCCGGCCTCGATGACCTCCCACTTGGAGGAGTCGACCATGATGGGCACCCGGCTGATGTCGGGCTCGGCCGCGACCAGGTTGAGGAAGGTCGTCATGGCCTGGGCGCCGTCGAGCATGCCCTCATCCATGTTGATGTCGATGAGGTTGGCGCCACCCTCGACCTGATTGCGCGCGACCTCGAGGGCGGTGGCATAGTCGTCCTCCTTGATGAGACGGGCAAAGCGCTTCGACCCCGTCACGTTGGTGCGCTCGCCGATCATGGTGAAGCTCGACTCGGGACGAATCGTGAACGGCTCCAGGCCCGAGTAGGTGGGCAGCTCCGTGCGGTCCGTGCGCTTGGCCCGCGGCTCGACACCTTGCATCGCTCCCTGCAGCGCCGTGATGTGCTCGGGGGTGGTGCCGCAGCAGCCCCCCACGATGTTTACGAGGCGGGCGTCGGCGTAATCGCGCAGCTTGCGCGAGGTGTCTTGGGGCTGCTCGTCGTAGCCGCCGAAGGCGTTGGGTAGACCGGCGTTCGGGTAACAGCTCGTGTAGGTCGACGCGACCTTCTCCAGGTCGTTGAAGAAGGGCCGCATCTGGTCGGCGCCGAGCGCGCAGTTGATACCCACGCTGAACGGTCGCGCGTGCTCGACGCTGCGCCAGAAGGCCTCGACGGTCTGGCCGCTGAGGGTGCGCCCCGAAGCATCGGTGATGGTGACGCTGATCATGAGCGGCACCCGCACCGTGTCGCCGCGCTCGGCGTAGATCTCGTCGAGGGCCACCAGCGCCGCCTTGGCGTTGAGGGTGTCGAAGATGGTCTCGAGGAGGAGGATGTCGACGCCGCCATCGAGCAGACCACGGATCTGCTCCGCGTAGCCGTCGCGCACCTGCTCGAAGGTCACGGCGCGGAAGCCGGGATCGTTGACGTCGGGGGAGAGCGACAGGGTCCGGTTCATCGGGCCGAGCGCGCCCGCGACGAAGCGGGGGCGACTCGGGTCGTCGTTCGAGAACTGCTCCGCCACCCGCTTCGCGATGCGCGCCCCCTCGAGGTTGAGGTCGTAGGCGAGGCTCTCGGTCTCGAAGTCGGCCTGCGCGATGCTCGTGGCGCTGAAGGTGTTGGTCTCGATGATGTCGGCGCCCGCCGAGAGGTACTCGCCGTGGATCTTCGCGACCGTGTCGGGCTGCGACAGGTTGAGGATGTCGGTGTTGCCCTTCAGATCACAGCCGTGATCACGGAAGCGCTCGCCGCGGTAGCCCGCCTCGTCGAGCTTGTAGCGCTGGACCATCGTGCCCATCGCGCCATCGAGGAGGACGATGCGTTGCTGGAGGAGTTTCTCGAGGAGGTCTTGCGCGCTCATGATGTCTTGTCGGCGTGAAAGGTGATGATCTCGAAGTAGGGTTTTCGCTGCTCGCGGCTCGTGACCTCGCAGCGCTCGACCCGAAAGCCGGCGGCGGAAAGGAGCTCGGAGAGGGCGTCGGGGGCGAAGCCTCGGTTGACGTGACCGTAGGCCTCGACGGCGCGACCACTGCGGTGCTGCTTGAGGGTGACCCCGGTGAGCACGCCGCCCGGACGTAACACCCGAGCCGCTTCCGACAAAGCCGCGGCCGGATGCTCGGCGTAGGTGAGGCAGTTCATCAGCATCACCGCATCGAAGGCGCCGTCGTCGAACGGGAGGGCCTGCATGTCTCCCTGCACGAAGTCGACGTGGCCGAGATGGGCGAGCCGCCGCTTGCCGGCTTCGACCACCTTGGGACTCACGTCGAGGCAGGTGACACGCTCGGCCCGGGGCGCGATGAGCGCCGCGAGCGCACCGTCCCCCGAAGCGACGTCGAGCACGTGACCGAGGCGACACAGCCCGACCATGCCGCGCGTGGTCGCCTCCCACGTCCGACCCGGCGAGTAGTGACGCTCCATCTGGCCCGCGACCGCGTCGGCCCACGAGCGCCCGGCCTCCCGCGCTTTGATGACCTTGTCGGCGCGCCGGCGGTCCTGCTCGAGCACCTCGTCACGCGTCGACTCGACGGTCGCCTTCCAGAGGGCCGACGCCTGCGGCGTCATGCCGTGGGCGTTGAGTCCGTAGAAGCACGACGCGCCCACCTTGCGGTCGCGCACGAGACCCGCGTCGCGCAGCTTGCCGAGGTGGGTCGAGACCCGCGACTGACCGAGCTGGGTCACCCCGGTCAGCTCCGCCACCGTCATCTCGTCGTGCGCGAGCAGGTGCATGAGGCGCAACCGGGTCGGGTCGCCGAGGAGCTTCATGAGCTCGGTGGTGGTCTGCAGCGCGGCCATGGGGAACGAGAGGGCGATCATCCGCCCATCAGGATAAACGGATGAATACCTGTCCCCTTCAGGCCGGGCAAGCCACAAACGGACGGCAGGTCACCCTCGGCGAGGGCGACCTGCGTCATTTCAGCAACTTGAAGAAGTATCAGCTCGCGCGACGACGACGGCGGCTGCGGGCGAAGACGAGCCCCAGGCCGAGCAGACCGCCGTAGATGGCGCTGCCATCGGTGAGAGCGCCGGGCTCGGTCACGGAGCACGCGAGGTTGGCTTGGCCGCTGGCCGAGGCCTGGAAGTCGACGCTGATCTCGTAGTTGGTGAGCAGGTAGTCGATGCAGGCGGGCAGGTCGACGACGGGCAGGTACTTACCGTCGCAGAAGAGCGCCCCGGTCGGCTCGCGGCAGTCGACCTCGCAACCGCCTTGCAGGTCCGCGGTGCAGTCGAGCTGACAATCGAAGTTGGCGTCGACGGTGCACGATCCCGAGCAGCATCCCTGGCACTGGGCCTCGCAGTCGGCGGACGGCGGCACCACGTCGCACTCGGCCTCACAGCTCGACGAGCACTCCGCCTGGAAGTAGCTGACACACTCGCTGTCGGTGCCGCAGCGCGCCTGGGCATCCGCCTGACAGTCGGCGGTGCACGAGGCGCGGCAGTCGAACCGACCGGGGTCGGCGTCACAGGCCGCGACGCACTCGGCCCCACACGTTCCGCTGCACTCGCTGGTCACGTCGAGATCGCAGCGCCCGTCGCAGGCGGCGGTGAAAGCGAGCGGCTCACACTTGGCCTCGCACCCTCCGTCGAACTCGAAGTGACATTCGCCGATCGCCTCGAACTGGATGCCACCGCAAGGATCGGTGGCCTGGGCGAAGGCGGTGGTGCTGGCGAGGGTGGCGAGGGCGAAGACGGGGGCGGCGAGGCGGAGGTTTGCAAGCATGAGTCGATACCTGTGAGTCGGTGTTGGGGTTCGCCCATCCCTTCAGCACGCACCGTGCCCACCCGGCCTGACGAGCGATCGACCCCCGATCCGGACCGTTTGGAGGTCGGTCCCGGACAGGCTTGCCATGGGGGGTGGAGCCGATCGTTCACAGGGTGCGACGCCCCTGTCGCAGAAGGCGGGTCGCACCGCGACAGACGCTGCGCAGGCCGCTACGTCAGCCCGAGTCGGGAGCGACGTCGGACCAGTCGTTGGCCTGGCGCACGGCCTCGGGGTCTTCTTCGGCGAGCTTCTCCCAGGCCTTTTGTGCTGCCTCGCGCTGCTGGCGCTTCGCCTCGAGAAGGCGATCGTCGACCGCCTTGAAGCCAGCTTCGACGCCCGCCGCATCGAGCGCCTCTTCGGCCCTGGCATCGACGAGGACCTCCATGTTGTCGACGTCGAGCAAGAGCCCACGCCCAGCTCGGGCGATGGCATCACCGTAGCCCTCGGCGAACTCGGCCGCAGAGGCGCGACAGTTTAAGGACACGACGGCGACGATGTCCTGGCCGAGCAGCGCCGCGAGCGCCTCGGCGGGCATGCCCTCCGCCGTCCAGTCGGAGCGAAGCTGCGCGACGCGAGCCGCCGCTTGCTCACCAAACACCGCGGTGATGATCACCTGCGCGTGCGTCTTCGGCGACGGCCAAACCGTCGAATCCCATCCCCCGTCGAGCTCGGGCAGGGCCTGCGTACACAAGACCTCGTAGTCGAACACTTTGGCGAGGTAGCCCGGCCCCCCACCGTCGTCAAAGGGCGGAGAGACGTAGGTGTCGCTTCGGTCGGTCAGCCCTTCTTGGGCCCGATGAGCGTGTCGAGCACCGCTCGGGCGACCTCTTCGCCCCTCTCGTTGCGCAGCACCACGGGCACCGCGTAGCTCTGCTTCGCCGAGCTCTCGACCGGCGGGCAGTGGGTCTCGCCCACGATCGTGCCGCGCGCCTTCTTCAGGTAGTCGATGCGCAGCCCGGCCACGATGAAGCGGGCGTCGTCGGGCAGCGAATAGGCCATGGCGATGTTGCCGGTGATCTCCGCGAGGTTGACCAAGGCGATGGCGTGCACGCAGTTGAGGTGGTTGCGCACGGCCCTCCGGTCGCGCATCACCACCCGCGCGTAGCCGTCACGCACCTCCTCGATCTGGGCCCCGACGGTTCCCGTGTAGGGAGCCATCTGGCCGATGACACGCGAGAAGACCGCCTTGCCCCCCGGCACCGCCGAGAGACGATCCCATAGCGAGCGGACCATGTTCTTGCCCGGCCGGTTGACGTCGACGATGAGGGCCTGGGCGCGACTCGCGATGCTCATGAGCGCAGCGTGACAGTCGGTGGAACCGATCTCAAGCCCCGCCGTCGAGCATGCGCGCAACGGCCTCGAGCAGACTTGCGCGCGGGACCGGCTTGCGGAGGAGCTCCACCCCTTTCCCCTCGAGTAGCTCCCTAGGCAAGGTCTCGGCCGAGTACCCACTGCAGAAGAGCACCGGTAGCTCGGGATGCGTCTCGCGCAGGAGTAGGAAGGTCTCCCGTCCTCCCTGGCGGGGCATGATCGCATCGAGCATGACGAGGTCGACGGTGCCCTCGAAGCGCTCGAACTGCTCGAGCGCCTCGATCCCGTCGGCCGCCTGGAGCACCCGGTAGCCGGCCCGCTGCAAGGTGCGCGCGATGACCGACCGCACCATGGCCTCGTCCTCCGCGACCAAGATGGTTCGCACGGGCCCTGGCTCGGCGCGTTGCTCGGGAAAGAAGAGGGTGTAGCCGAGCGCACACTTCGTCGGCTCGGCAAAGCCCTGCTGCGCCTGCACGAGACCTCGAACCACGGCCCAGCCGAGGCCAGGCTTGGGCTGCGCCCCCTCCCCGGGAGGCGCTGGACCATCCGGCGCGAGCACGGTGATGGTGAGGTAGCGCCCCGGAGAGATGGGATGGCGCTCGAGGCGAGGGTCGCGCATGTCGAGCTCTTCGCGGTCGACCACGAGCTCGACCAGCTTCACCTCTTGGAGGGCGTCGACCACTGCGAGGCACAAACTCAGCACCGCCTGCTCGAGCTGTCCGGGGTCGGCCAGCAGGGTGCCATCCGCGCGTTGCTCGATGCGAAGCTCGATGCTCGACGGCAGCGCCGTCAGCAGCGCGGGCTTCAGCTGAGCCAGCATCGACGACAACGTCACCGCGCGTGGCTGTGCGTCGTCGTGCCGCGCAAGCGAAAGCAGCTGCTGCGTGAGGGACGAGGCGCGTTCGGCCGCGGCCGCGATGTCGTCCAGCTCGTCGAGGCTGGTGCGCCCGGCGAGCTGCTCCTCACGGGCGAAGTCGACCTGGGTCTGGATCACCATGAGCAGGTTGTTGAAGTCGTGCGCCGCGCCGCCCGCGAGACGGCCCAGCGTCTCCATCCCGTGGGCCCTGACGACGTCGGCTTCGACCGCCACCGCCTGTTTGAGCTGTCGCCGACTCTCCTCGAGCTCGCGGCGCGCCTCGATCTGAGCCGTGATGTCGGTCGCGACGAGCAGCGCTCGCTTGGTCTCGCCGTCGTCGGAGAAGCGCACGACGCGCGATAGCCAGTGCGCTTGTCCATCGAACGAACTCGACTCGAACTGAACCGGCGGCCCCCCGGCAAAGACCGCGGCGATGTCCTGCACGATCACTTCGCGTCGGTCCTCCGGGAGGTACGGCTCGATCGAACGCCCCATCACCTCTTCCGTGGTCGGGTGACCCTCGTAGCGAGGTTTGTAGTTCGTGTAGAGGACCGTCAGATCCTCATCGATCAGGAGCAGGTAGTCCGGCAGGTATTCGGCAAGCTCGGCGAATCCAGCGTCTGCCTGAGCGGAGCTCATCAGACGCGCAAGATACGCGCGAGTTCCCGACAGCGTCCACGGCAATCGTTCTCGTGAACCAATGCTCACGTTTCGCAACGTCAGAGCATCGACACGGGATCGACGTCGATCGCCACGCGCACCTTCTTGTCGATGTCGTCCTTGATGGCGACGAGAGCTGCCGTTACGCGACGTAGTGCTCCGCGAGACGTACCGCGGAGCAAAACACGAAAACGATAGCGATTGCGGAGCCGTGCAATGGGCGCCGGGGCTGGCCCGAGCACCTCGACCTGATGGCGCGAAACCTCGACTCGCTTGCGCGCCTCCGAGGCCAATCGTCCGGCGACCTGACGCGCACGGTCTTCGTCGACGGCGTCGATGCGTACCAACGACAGCCGACGAAAGGGCGGATAGCCCACCTCCTCGCGGTCGCGCAGCTCGTAGACCAAGAAGCCGAGCACGTCGTGTTTGGCGGCATAGCGCACCGCGGGGTGCTGGGGGTCCCGGGTCTGGATCACGACACGCCCGGGCTTGTCGTGGCGTCCCGCACGGCCCGCGACCTGGACCAAGAGCTGGAAGCCACGCTCTGCGGCCCGAAAGTCCGGCATCGACAGCGCCGAGTCCGCATTGACCACACCGACGAGGGTAACCCCAGGAAGGTCGTGGCCCTTGGTGACCATTTGGGTACCGACGAGCACATCGATCTCACCGGCCCTCACCCGGTCGAGCACCTTTTCGCTCTTCGCCCCCGCGGCCACGTCTCGGTCGAGGCGCGCGACGCGGGCTTGGGGAAACACCTCCGCAATCGTGCTCTCGAGCTTCTCCGTCCCCAGGCCCTCGAGCTCGAGCTCATCCTTCCCGCAGGTGGGGCAATCGGAGGCGAGCGGCATCTGGAAGTCGCAGTAGTGACACCGCAAGCGGCCGCCCGCGCGCCGGTGGTAGGTAAGCGCGACCGAGCAATGGCGACAGCTCACGACCTGACCACAACCATTGCAGACGACCGCCGGGGCGAACCCCCGCCGGTTGAGGAAGATGATGGCCTGCTCGCCGGCCTCGAGGACCGCCTCGAGCGCGCGATGCAAAGGCATGGTGAGCATTCGGTGACCACTCGGACCTTTGCGGTGCCGCCTGAGGTCGACGATCTCGACCGTAGGCAACTCGGCCGCCGTCGCACGCTCGGGCAGGCGAAGCTCCCTTAGCTTGCCGCGTCGCGACAGCACCACCGACTCGACAGATGGGGTGGCCGAGCCGAGGACCGCCACCGCGCCCGCCCGGTGCGCGCGCAGGAGCGCCATGTCGCGGGCGTGATAGCGCACGCCCTCCTCTTGCTTGAAGGAGCTGTCGTGCTCCTCGTCGACGACGATGAGCCCGAGATCGGCCACGGGGGCGAAGAGCGCCGAGCGCGCTCCAACCGCGACCCTGAGCTCACCCGATCGCAGCTTGCGCCACATGGCGTAGCGATCGGCCTCGGGCAGGCCGCTGTGAAGCACGGCCACCGCATCGCCGAAGCGCGCGCGGAACCGACCCACGAGCTGCGGCGTGAGCGCGATCTCGGGCACCATGACGATCGCGCCGCGCTCGCCCTCGAGGGCAGCGGCGATGCTGTGCATGTAGACCTCGGTCTTGCCAGAGCCGGTGACTCCGAAGAGCAAGAAGGCCTTGTCTTCGCCTTCGCCGCGCAGCGCCGCTTCGATGGCCGTCACCGCCGCCCGCTGCTCGGGATTGAGCTCGGGCGGCGCGTCGGGCATGGGCACGTCGTCGAAGATCGAACCCCGCTCCAGTCGGCGCTTCTCGAGCACGACCAACCCGAGCCCCTCGAGCTTCTTCAAGGCGCTGCGTGCGTTGCCGTGGCGCTTGGTGAGCTGCGACACCTGACTCTCACCCTGCGCGCGGAGTAGCGCGAGGATGGCCTGCGCCTGTCCCCGCAGTGAGCCCGGCGCCTCCACCGCGTCGGTGGCGCGGGCGAACTGGACCTCGCGTCCGCCGACCGTGGGGCCCACACCGCCGAGCCCATCGAGCTGACCTTGCTTCTGAAGCGTCTTCACACGGTCGCGCTCGACGGCGGGAACGGCGAGGCGAAGCACCTCACCCACCGGAGCGAAGTAGTAGGCAGAGAGCTCGGCCAAGAAACGAAGCAGCTCTTCGGGCAACACCGGCTCGGGATCGATGACGGCTTCCACGTCCTTGATCCGGGACGGGTCGAGGCCCTCCGGTGGTTCGTCGCGAAGCTCGATGACGATGCCCAGGATCTTGCGGCGGCCGAAGCTGACCAGCACCCGCGCCCCTGGCACCACGCCCTCGAGCGCAGGTGGCACGCGGTAGCTGAAGCTCCGCCCCAGGGGTACGGGGACCCCTATCGCGGCGAAGCGCTCCGTCACGGGGTGTAGATGCCGCCGGTGGCGAGAGCGCCCACCGTGTCGAAGCCGCCCCAGACGATCATCGTGCCCCCGGTCGAGACCGCGGTGTGCCCAAAGCGCCCTCCGATGGCGGTGGGCACGGCCTTCTCCCATGCGTTGGTGGCCAGGTCGTAAACGCCTCCGTCGGCGAGATTGATGGTGCCGTTCTCGGTGTTGCGGCCGCCGAAGATCACCATCTTGGCCGCGTCCTCGAGCACCACCGCCGTGTGCTCGCGGCGCGCGCGGGGTGCGTCACCGTTGAACGTGGACCAGGTTCCGTTCTCGAGCTTGTAGCCGAGGTCGATCTCGTTGGCGCCGTTGTAGCCGCCGAAGATGAGCATGCGGCCATCGCTGAACACGGCCGTGTGACGATCGCGGGCCGTAGCCTGGCTCGTGATGGTGACCGTGTCCCAGGTGTTGAGGGCGGGGTTGTAGCTGCGGCCTCCCGGCACCGTGCCGTCGGGGAAGAAGACCGCGCCCATGGCGCCGTAATCGCCGAGGCCGCCGAAGACGATCATCTCGTTGGCGCCG
>JAUHZF010000289.1 GCA_030426145.1 Polyangia bacterium | reverse complement strand
TCAAGCAGGTACGGGCAGTCCTCGGCGGGAGCCCCACGGTAAGCTCCCACGCCGACCTCGTGGCGCCGCACCTCTCCTGGGACCACGTCATCCTTAAGCGGGAGATCTTTCAGCACCGCCGCGTTGAATCGGCAGAGCAACTCCGGCGTGACCTTGCCGGGGTACCGGCTCCAGATCGCGTTGCATGCCTCCAACACGTTTTCGATCTCCTGCTGAAGATACTCCTTGGAAGGAGGGAGCCGAAGCTCACCGCGAATGTGCTTCTCCACGTCCTCGACCGATAGCGAGTTCCCTTCGATCGCGGTGGTCGCCTGAACCCCCTTCGCAAGGTACATGGTGTGGAGGCGCTGGGCGACGCCAGGTCGCAACGGGGCACCCGACAGGTGCTCGATCTTCGACTTAGCCTCGCCGAGTAGCAGCCAGCTTGTAGGCGGCATCCGCGCTGTGTCCAGACTGAAAGTCAGCCACGGATGCGACCGCTCGAAGTGTCTCGCTTGGCGTCCCATTCAGTAGTGCAATTATAGCTACATGGGTGGGATCGCCAGAAGAAATGGACAGCCACAGGACCCTCGCGGTGACCCATCGCGACGCCCGCACCCGACAAGTCCTCGCGTATCCTCTCTGCTTGTCCGCTCATTCGCCCTCCTGCGCTTCGGCTGGCTCCTCAACCGAGCTCGCCATCACCTCGAAGACGGCCCGCGCTTCGAGCCGGGCGCAGTCCTTCGGAAGCACGACCGCGGTCGCGGGGACGCCTTCAGTGAGCTGCCGCTGAACGTCGCGCAGCAGGTACACCCACCCGTACACGTCCGCATCAACCTCGGGGTGGGCTCGTGCCCACGACGTGACGGCAGCGCGCGCAGCGGGAGAGACCGTATCGGCCTCGAGGTGGAGGGCAATGTCGAGCGGGGAGGCGCTGGCGAGAGGGTCGTCGCGACGCTTTGGGCCTACCCCGGTCATGAGCCACTCGGCCCGGATCCCGAGCGCCTTAGCAAGCTTCGCCGCGGTCTCTCCCTTGAGGTTGTACCGCTGGCCGTTCAGGAGCTTGCCGATGTGCGACTGACTGACGCCGCTCGACTTCTCCAACGAGTATGCGCTTTCCGCCTTGTCGAGGCCACGAGCGCGCCCTGCGTCGAGCATCGCTTCGGCTAGCCGTTCACCGACGGTAGAGTCGCTCACGTTGTTGGACTACGGCCTGCGACCGGGGATGTCGAGGGCCACGGTGCGTGCTGCTCCAACACCTCAGAGCGGTATGCGACACTCCGCCCATGGTGACCCTGCTCGCGAGGCTTGATGAAGCAGTGAGAGCCGTTCTCGATGGTGGGGCACACGAGAGCGAGCGCGAGTGGTGTCGTGCCGCCGGACTCTCGCCCACGTACTTGAGCAGCGCACGTGTGCGACTTGCACGTGGCAAGGGCTCTGCTCGCACGGAGTCGCTCATCAGGCTCGCCGAAGCCTCCAAGGGAGTGGTTGGCTCAAAATGGCTGCTGACAGGCGACGGCGTGGCCCCGACCCTTAAGCGAAGCGACCGCTACCCAAACCGCCGCACCGCTGTCGCGATAGCCCGTGCGCGAGGTGAGGACGAAAGCGTGATTGCAGGGCTTCAGAGTCGTGAGCCCGAGGGTGACCGTCCCGTGGCGGAGTGGCTGGACGCTCTCCAGTGGCTGCGTGGCCTCTTGTCTGGTGAACACGACGGGTCCGAGCCGCCCGACGTCTTCCGCTGACGGCCCGGCGCGAGCTGAACCCCTGCGCCCCGTGTCGCGGGCCACCGGCGGCGCCCGTCCTGAACGCCCGCCAAGGCGAACCTGGCCAGCAAACCTGGCCAACGCGACGCCCCAATGAGAAGCGGGACCGCTCGTTTACCGAACGATCCCGCTGGGGTGGATGAGGGGAATTGAACCCCCGACAACTGGAGCCACAATCCAGTGCTCTACCACTGAGCTACACCCACCAGGTGCTTCGGGGTCGAAGCAGGGCGGTTTGTGGCACAGCCACAGAGAAATCTCCACCCCAAAGAAGCATGGGGATGGGCTGTCGCCATGGCGGTGCCACGACGGTGTCATCTCAACTCCATACGCTCGACTCGTTTTGCCGTGGTGGCGGCGGGTGGTAACGTCGCGTCACAGCGAGGCAATCCAGCCTCACTGTAACTCCCCACCGGGGGCAACCGCCCCCTCAGGGGAGACAGATGAACCCGGGGAAGTCAGGGGAGAGTCCGTGCGCGGAACGATTGTCGGTGTCTTCGCGGTCGTGGTGCTCATCGTCAGCGTCGTGTCCTTTGGGCTGATGCGCTTCGTCATCGGCGATGTGTCCAACCGAGGTCAGGCTCAGCGAGGGGTGCAAACCGCCGCCCTGACGCTCGAGAACGATGCGCTACAAATCGAGCGCTGGCTCGCCCGTCAGGGCGTGTCCGAGCATGCGCTCGAGCCTTACGCGCTCAGCGCCGCATCGGCCCGCAGCGACGCCGCCACCACCGCCGCCAACACCGTCGAGGAGCAGAGCCGCTCCGAGGCCATGTTTGCGAGCGTCAAGCCAGCGCTCATCGTGCTCTACGATGCCGATGGCGTGGTGCTGGGCCGCAACGGCTCGGCCCTCATGCGCGGCGAGAAAATCGCGGAGCGCCACCCCGAGCTGCTCGACGCAGTGAAGAAGGGCGCCACCGGCTCTGCAGTGTGGCTCGACAAGGCCCACAACGAGCAGCTGCTCGTCTCCTACGCCCCGGTGCGCAAGGGCACCGACATCCTCGGCGGCGTGCTCCTGGGCACCGCGTTCAGCGACGAGCGTCTGCAGCGCATCCTCGGCAGCGACGCCAACGTGGGCCTGCTCGCGGCCGCGGTCGAAGGCGATGCGCTCAACCTGGTCGGCAAGTCGGCCCAGGTGACCGAAACCATGGAGAGCGTGGTCGCCTCCGGCAAGGCTGCCCTCGACAAGGACCAGGTGGTGGCGCTGCCCGCGCCCGACGAGCAGCACGAGGCCGTCGCCATCGGCATGTCGGGCTACGGCGGCAAGAAGGTCGTGCTCATGGCCGTGGCCGAAATCCAGCAGGTGGGTAACTTCCGCAGCCTTCTCGGCCCCGTGATTGGGGTCTTCGTGCTGGGCCTCATCCTCGTCTTCGTGGGTGCCTTCCTCATCGACAACTACATCTCCCAGCCCATCAGCGACCTCGAGGACGGGCTGCTCGCGGTCATCAACGGCCAGACCGATCTTCGCTTCGAGCTCGAGCACAAGGTGCTCGGCGGGCTCGCCTTCCGCATCAACTCGTTGCTCAACCAGCTGCTCGGCGTAGCGGAAGACGACACCGACGCGTCGGGGCGGCCCTCGGTGGCGCCTTCCTCGTCCCGTTTCACCGCGGCGCTCAACGTCGACGAGCGCATGGCATCGCTCTCCCTCGAGGATGTCGACGACGGTCATGCGCTCCGCGACGAGGCGCCAGAGGACTACTACAAGCGCATCTTCGACGAATACCGCCAGGCCAAACAGGCCATCGGCGACCCCGTCGATGCCATCAAGTTCGCGCCCTTCGCCGAGCGGATAAAGGGCCTCGAGACGGACATGATGGCCAAGCACGGCAAGCCCTTCCGCTACCGCGTCGAGCGCAGCGGAGGCGAGGTCGTGCTCGTCGCCGTGCCCCTCGCCTGAGCGCGGTGTCTTTCCCCCCTATCGCGGGAAGTTTGCGATGCGGGGCTGCGTTCTCTAAGACTCAACCACCATGGGGGACGTCGACATGGAGCGCGTCTCTTCGCGGAGGCGAGGATGGAAGAGCCGGCGGGCAGCGATGCTGCTCGCCGCGCCTCTGCTGCTCGGAGCATGCTCCGCGCGCAACGACGGGGCCCCGGCGGCCACGAGTGCGACCAGCCCCCCTCCTCCGCCGAGTGCGAGCGCGTCGGCGACGGCGGCGGCCCCCGAGGCCAACGACGACTTCCGCGAGGCGATGCGCCGTCTCGACTACCCGACCGCCTACGCGCGGCTGAAAGCGCTCGACGCGGACGCGCGCGAGCGGCCCGAGATTCGGCTCGCCACGGGCCGTGCCGCGCTCGGCGCCGGCGACCCCGCGGCGGCCGTCACGGTGCTCAGTGGGCTCGAGGTCAAGCTGCCTGCGGTTCAGGACGAGATCCAACGCTACCGAGCCCAGGCCGCCCTCCGCGCCGGTCCCTATCTGGAGGCCGCGAAGTACTTCGAGGCGTCTCCCAAGATCGCCGACACCCTGCGCGCCGCCGAAGCCTACGAACGCGCCGAGCAGCCGAAGAAGGCGCGGGAGCTGCTCGACCGGGCCATCCGCCAGGCGGAGCGGACCCATCGCAGCGGCGATCTGACGCGCGCCCACCGACAGCGGGCCGCGCTCGCCGAGAAGACGGGTGACAAAGCGGTGGCCATCGGTGACCACAAGTGGCTCGCCGTCGACGCCCACGACCGGGCATCCATGGAGAGCTACCTCCGCCTCGGGGGCCGGCTCACGAACGAGCAGCGCTGTGAGATCCTCAGTTCGTCGACCACCAAGGCCAACCTCGAGGCGACGCTCGGGGCCTTGTCGGCCCTCGGCGAGGCCGATGCCACCGTGGCGTTCCACAAGGCGATGGCGCTGTACAAAGCGCGCGACTACCCGCGGGCTCAGGCCGCCTTCGACGCCTTCCTGAAGAAGCCTCACCCCCTCGCGGCCGAAGCTGCCTACTACGCCGCGCGCACGGTGGCTCGACAGGGCGACACCAAGACCGCGCTCACCCGCTACCACAACCTCGCCAAGACCTACCCCAAGTCCGCGTGGGCCGAGCGGGCCACCTTCCGGTTCGCCGAACTGCTGGCGCTGTCGGGCAAGCACGAAGCGGCAGCCAAGGGCTTCTCGCGGTATCTGGCTCGCTACGACGACGCCAAAGCGGCAGGCGACGCCCGCTTCCAGCAGGCCGTGGCCTACTTGTCGGCCGGCAAAGCCAAAGAGGCCCGCAAGCTCTTCGGTGGCCTCGCGAGCGACGCCCATGGTTGGCGCAACCAGAGCCACGCCCAACACCTTCAGGCGCTCGCGGCCCACCGCGCCGGCGACCCCAAGGCGGCCAAGGCGCTCTGGGAGAAGATCGTGCGCGAGCACCCTCTCACCTACCCCGCGCTCGCGGCCCGGGCCCGGCTCATGGAGGCCAAGCTCGGGGCGCCGCCACCCATCGGTCCCGCCCCCAAGGCGGCCTACGCGCCGCCGATGGCCACCCTGCCCCCCGCCGTCGCCATCCTAAGGGGGCTGGGCATGGATCTCGAGGCTGAGCGCCACCTCGAAGATCTCGAAGACAGTGTCGCCGGAAGCCATCCGGGTCGCGAGAGCGAAACGCTGTGTGCGCTCTACGGGCAGCTCGCGGGCGCGAGCCGGCGCGCCCAGATCGCCAACCGCGCCGTGAGCCTCGATCTCCTGATGCGCCCACCGAGCGACGCCGAGCGCTGGGCCTGGCAGTGCATCTATCCGCGGCCGTACCACGAGACGGTGCATGCGGCCGAGGCGGAGCAGAAGCTCCCCGACGACCTCGTCTACGCAGTGATGCGCCAGGAGAGCTTCTTCCGCACCACGGCCACATCGCCCGTCGGGGCCCGCGGCCTCATGCAGCTGATGCCCTACACCGCGGCCCGTGCCGCCGAGGAGCTCGGCGTGTCGGTGGAACCCGAGCAGGTAGTGCGACCCGACCTCAACGTGCGCCTGGGCGCCTTCTACCTCGGCAAGCTCCTGCGCACGTTCAACGGCCACGTGGCCGCCGTCGCCGCGGCCTACAACGCGGGACCTTTTGCGGTGCGGCGCTGGCTCGAAGGCGGGGAGACCGAGACCGACCTCTTCGTGGCGCGCATCCCCTACCACGAGACCCGAACCTACGTGCAGCGGGTGCTCACCAACCTCGCGCGCTACCGCTACCTCGCCGGTGGCGTAGACGCCGTGCCCGCCCTTCCGCTGCAGATCCCGCCGCCGGGCGAGGTGGGCGACGACCACTACTGATCGCCTGTCCCTTCGACAGGGGCTCGCGGTTGGGATAGCTCGTCGGGCATGTCCGAAACGGCTCGGACGGCGATCCTCATGGTCGCCAGCATCGTCTTTCCCTTGCTCGCGCAGCTGGCGGACAAGCAACGCATGTCGCCCGAGACACGCGCTCGGGCATGGAACGCCGCGACCTGGGGCTCGGCCCTTTACGCCTTTGGCCCCCTGTCGATGCTGGGATGGGTACGCGCGACCCGGCCTTGGCCGAGCCGCGCCATCGTCGCGGTGCCCGCCTTCTGGTTGCCCGCAGGCGCACTCATGGCGCTCGACTGGCTGCTCACGCCCGAGCCCGAGCGAGAGGCGCTGGGCATGGTCGACCTCGCCACGATGTTGGGTCTAGGAACGGCGGCCGTGATCCTCGTGATGGTGGTGGTCGAGCTCATCGCCAGGACGAGCCGACGCGTGGGGAGCGGGCTCCGTCGCCTCGGCTTGCTCGCGGCCTTGCTCGTGCTCTTGCTCCCGCGTCACGCTAGCGCCGCCCCGCTCCTTCCTCCAGGCGCCACTGCTTGGC
This sequence comes from Polyangia bacterium, assembly GCA_030426145.1. Classification (GTDB taxonomy): domain Bacteria; phylum Myxococcota_A; class Polyangia; order Polyangiales; family Polyangiaceae; genus JAPYTK01. The sequence goes on along the minus strand of JAUHZF010000289.1, from coordinate 5,712 downwards.
GCGACCTTCCGACCGGTGCCATTCGCGGGATCACGGTGGGGCCAATCGAGAACAGCCTCCATCCCGAAGCCGGCTACGGCACCGCCCGCGGGCGGGCCGCGCTGGCCGAGGCCCGCACCATGGGCGCGACGTGGGTCGCAGTCACGCCCTTCGGGCGGGTGTGGGACCTCGAGGGCGAGGGCCTCGACCTCACCTTCGAGGCCGACGTCGAGCAGAACACGCGCGATGTCGCGCGCGCCATCGACGACGCCCATGCCCTCGGCCTGCACGTTCTCTTGGTGCCGCACCTCTGGGTGGAGACGGGTGGCTGGCGGGCGCTGATCCATCCCGACGACGACGAAGGCTGGGCGCGCTGGGCGGCGCGCTACCGCACCTTCTTGCTGCACTGGGCCAGGGTTGCCGAGACCCATGGCGTGGAGATGTTGAGCGCGGGCGTGGAGCTTCGCCGCTGGGTCACCACCCGACACGCTCACCACTTCGTGAGCCTGCTCGGCGAGCTGCGCAGCCACTACTCGGGCCTCGTGACCTACTCCGCCAACTGGGACGACGTCGAATACACGACGATCCTCGGAGAGCTCGACGTCATCGGCGTGAACGCGTTCTTCCCGTTGACCCACAAGGAGGACGCCAACATCCACGACCTCATCCTCGGCGGAGAGCAGGTCGCGAGCGACCTCCAGGCCATCGCACAGCAGTGGGGCAAACCGGTGATGCTCGCGGAGATGGGCTACACCACGCGCAAGGACCCCGCCCTGAAGCCCTGGCTGTGGCCGGACTCCATGGACGAGGTGGTCATCGACCAACGCGCGCAGGCCATGGCCTACGGCGCCTTGCTCGCGCCTCTGAGCAAGATCCCCGAGTGCGCCGGCTTCTTCGTGTGGCGAACCTACGCCGATCCCGGCGACGTCTCCCAGGAGGCCGAGTGGGGCTTTTCGCCGCGGGGCAAGCTGGCCGAGCTCGTACTGCGCGACGCCTTCACAGCGAGCTGGGCCGCCGATGACCCACCCGGCATCGCCCCCTTCGCGGGGCTGTCGCTCGAAGGGTACCGGCACACCCGATGGGGGGGCCAGCGGGCGCGGCGGCCGGCCGTGCACGGCTGGGAGCTGAGCCCGCCTCTCACCTTCGACGGCAGCAACCCCTTGATGCCGCGCTGAAGGCGGTCAGGCCGCGAGGCCGAGCTGCTCGACCATCTGGGCCAGAAGCACGCGGGAGGTGGCGGGGTCCGGCAGGCCCAGGACTTCACGCGTGACACGTCCGGGGTCGGTGTGCTCGACACGTCGGGTCGCGTCGCATAGGGCCCGGTGGAGGGTGTCGCGCTCGTCGGGGGTCGCGGTCTCCACGAGCCACGCGTGCACGTCCCACGCGAGCGCCGCGTGCTCGAGCTCGTCTTCGGCGATGACGGCGAAGGCCGCGCGAACCTCGGGATCGGTCGCCCGCTCGGCCTGTACGAGGGCCGTCGCGGCGCCGAAGGCTTCGCTCACGCAACCCTCAGTCGCATTCTCGATGCCGAGCTCGAGCCGAGGGCGCACGGGTAGCTCGGCGCGCCGCCAAGGGATGGCACGCCCCCCCCGCGCTCTGGCCAGACGACGCAGCGTACGGGTGTGGCGGATCTCGTCGGCCATGGCGGAGCGGGCACGCGCCACGAGCTCGCCTGGCGCGCCGTGGGCCTCGAGCTCCCGGGCGAGCCGGTCGAAGGCCACCACCGAAGCCGCCTCGAGCACCGCCATCGTGGCCAGGACGTCGCCCGGCGAGCTGGATGAAGGCGTCTCGAACGCAAGCCCCTGAGGACGGCGCCCGCAGTTGTGCCGCATTTGAGGAGGAGCGATCACCACCCGCTCCACCGTCCGGGATGGTCGTCCGTCGACGATGGTGACCTGCTCGCGCAAGAGCTCGGTGGCCTGCACCTGCCGCTGCGACGGCTGGGGACAGGGGTGCTGCTTTCCCGGCATGGGGCAGCACGTGGGGTGGTGCATGACCATCGCGGTGACGGACTTCTGCTCCCAGATGATGGTGCACATGATCTTCCCGTCGCCGGTGGCCCAGCCGCGCAACGGCGGCTCACCACCGCCATGCCCCTCCTGCGCCGGTCCAGACGGGGCAGCGACGTGGTGCTGGCGGGGATCGTCGGGCGTGCCGTCGATGCCGTCTCGGTAGGCCTGGCAAGCGTCCTGGGGTGTCTCCCCCGACACGGTGACCGTCGGCGCCGGCTGTGGGACAGGGGCCGGTGGCTCCGGGTCGACCACCACGAGCACCGACGGATCGGGAGGCGTCGCGGTGCGGGTCGTGTCGACCGGCGTCGTGGGGTTGGTCGGCGCACAGCCGGCGAGCACGAAGGAAGCCGCATAGCGGATGGAGTCGATTCGCGAGCGCATCGACTCCATCGTACCCGGGACGCGGGGTGCCCGGCGCTAAAGCCTACGGCCGTACGTGCACGAGGGTGCCTTCACCCATCTGGTCGCCGGCGCTCACGCTGTGCCAGAGGTCGGGCACGTGCGGCTCGGTCCAGTGGAAGATGCGATAGGCGTCGATGGGGGAGAGGTTGATGCAGCCGTGGCTACGCGGGCGGCCGTATTCGGTGTGCCAGTAGGCGGCGTGGAGCGCGAAGCCGGCCTTGAAGTACTGCACGTAGGGCACGTCCATCAGCTCGAACTCCTCGCCGATCACGCTGGAGTCCATGGTGGTCGTCACGTGCTTGTCGCGGATGCGGAACGTGCCGCGGGGCGTCGAGTGGGTCTTGCCCGGGTCTCCGAGGCCGTCCTTTCCGGTGGAGACCATGGTCACGTAGACGGCTTCGCGACCTTCGTAGAGGGTGAGGATCTGACGCTGAATGGAGACGTCGACCCACTTCTCCGTCTTGGCCTTGGGCTTGCGCGGGAGCTTGCTGTTGAGGGGTGCGATGGCGAGGTCGCGGCTTCGCATCCACGTGCCGAGCTCGGTCTCGACGTAGCGACGTGAGCCATCGCGACGCACCTCGCCGGTGAGCTGGATCGGCTTGCCGTAGGCCACCTTCTTCTTGGTGCGCTTGTAGCGCCCCTTCTGCTTCTCGTACTCGTAGGCGCCGTCTCGTTTGACGAAGCCCAAGGGAAGCTCCCATCCCTCACGCAGCTCGACACCGTGGAAGGTCGAACCGCGACCGGGCTTGAGCTTGGAAACGGGAATGAGGCGGAGGTCGGTCGTGAGCGCGAAGTCGCGGTCATCCCCCTCGAAGGCGTCGATGAGCGAGACCCCTGCATGCCGCTTGATGCGGTTGGTGATGATCGCGTAGTCGGGGACCTTGAAGCTCGAGATGTTGGGGATCTGCCGTCCCCCATCGAAGAACCAGGGCACTTCGCCGTCGTCGCCGCCAAACATCTCGAAACGCCCGAGCGCTGGTGGCTCGTCGGGCGGGGGCCCGAGCACGACCCCGTCGGGGAGGATGCGTACGTCGTTGGAGCCCACCTCGATGGTGTTCCACTTGTCGCGCAGACGGCGGAAGCTCTTGAGATGCTTCTTCAGGCTCATCTCGTACTTGAGCTGCTCGTCCTTGGTGGGCAACCGGTAGTAGCGAGGCGCGATGGCACGAATGAAGGCGTAGTCGTAGGGCAGCGGCTTGGTGCGATCGGCGGGCCGGAGCTCGGCCTTCATGAGCGGATGCTCCATGTCGACCGTCGCGCCATCGTCGATGCAGACGTAGCCCTGTGGGAGCACGTTGTAGAACCCCGCCTGACAGCTGTCGTAGGCGGCTGGCTTCTCGCCGCGGGTGAGCTTGGTTCCCACGCGCATGTAGCCGATGCGCTCGGAGCGATGATCGGGCTTGGCGTAGATGCTCACCATCATCTGGACGGCGCCGATGGCGGGGCCGCCTTCGGTGGCGATGGTCGCCGGATCGCGGGGCGCGGCGGGGGCTTGGTCGGCGCCATCGGGGGGACCACCGGCCTCGGAGCCCTCAGCGGGGGCTCCATGGCTCAGGGACGGAAGCTCGTCGTCGCCCTCTCCGCAGCCCGCCATAATAACGAGCAACGCGCCGAGGCCGACGCCGCGCAAGAAGGTGCTGGTCGGCTTCATGTCACCCTGCGTGACAAAGCCGGGGGCTGGGGGCCAAGTTCCCCGCGTACGCTAGAACGACAATTGGTTTGTCGTTCTAGAACCTCGGCGTGAACGTGAGCGCGAGCTCGAAGGTGGCGGTGCCGGAGCGAGGGGGCGCGAACTGCGCCTGCCGCATGACGTCCTCGAGGCACCGAACCATCGTGACGGGTACCGACTCCTCGGCGCGGCCCTGTACCTGGGCGATGCTGCCCTGCGGGTTCACCGTGGCGTAGAGGGTGATCCACGCACCGAAGCGACCCTGCTGGGCGAGCTCACGCTGGTAGCAGGCCACGAAGTACTGGTTGAGGGAGGCGGTGACCTGGGCCACGTCGAGCACCTGGCCTTGCAGCACGCGGGGTGCCTGGCGCACGGGCCCGAACTGGGTCGGGGTGGTGCCGCTCACCACCGGGGCCCCGGGGTAGCCCCCACCGGGGGTCGCGGGCTGGCGTGCCTCGATCTCCCCCGCTTTCACGAGCAGGCCCGCCGCGAGCCGCCGCTCCGCGTCGCGCCGGTCGTCGCTATCGAGCACTTCCTTGCAGTGGTCGATGATGCCCTCAGGGGGTTTGTCGGCCGCCTCGGCCTCGAAGAGCTGGGCCATGGCGTCGTAGATCCGGACGAGGAAACGCCCCTGCGTGTCGTCGAGCTTGAGGTCGACCTGGCGCTGGCTCACCTGCGCCCCCGCTGCCATCTGCTGCTGGATCCAAGGCCGGAAGGCAGCCCGCCACTCGTCGCTGCCGACGTACTCGGCCATCTTCACGAGGCGCGCGCTCGCCGCCTGAAGCTCTTTGGCGTTGGCCGTACGCGCGATCAGGTCTGCCGTCTCCGTGAGGTGCTTGTTGTTGAGCGTCAGGAGCGGGACGAGGTGGATGGGCTGAGGATACCCATTGGGCCGCGGTGCGACCTCGGGGACGGGCTTCGTCTCACTCCCAGCACATCCTCCCAGGAGGGGCAGGACGGCCGCGAGCGTCGCGAGCCGGAGGCTTCGGTGCATGAGGTCGATATAGCACCGAAGTGGGCGGGACGACCCTCGGGGGCTGCGTCTCGCTTGGCCCGAGGCCGCCGGTTGCATAGGCTTTCGGGATGCAAGCCTGTGTGCGGTGTGGCTCCGCCCTGCAGCCGGCAGATACTCACTGCCGCGCTTGCGGTGCTCCGCGCGGGGCAACCAGCCACAGCATCGTGGCCACTCAGCAGATGCCTGCCGCGCAGGTACCGACCCAGCCCATGGCCGCTCAGGGGCAGGACGGGCGGGGAACGCAGCCCTGGCGTGAACCCGAACCCAGGGCCCCAGCCCCTCGGGTGAGGCGCCCTCCAGCGAACCACGCCCTGACCGCTGTCGCCAACGAAGCCTTCACCATGGTCCGCGCCTTCGAGGTGGCCTTCGCCAAACCTTTCCCAGGCTGGAAGGGCGAGCTGCGCGAGCCCGTCGGACCGAGCACCGGCGGCGGTAAGCAGGCGCTGCAAGCGATCAGCATCGTCGACCAGCAGGGCAACCGCCTCGCCGTGGGCTCGGTCGACTCCTCCAAGCGCGCCGCCACCCTCCGGTCCTACGCGATGGTGGCCGCCATGCACGAAGCGCGCTTCGACGGCGACCCCTTCCTGGTCCGCGAGGCCGACTACAAGAAGTTCATCGAGGGCGTCACCAACCTG
>JAUHZF010000288.1 GCA_030426145.1 Polyangia bacterium | reverse complement strand
CGCCGTTGCTCCGCACCCCGAGGAACTCCACGCGCACGTGACCGTCGATGGCGCGCGCGAGGTCGGCGGTGAAGACGAAGCTGCCCTTGAGCACGCAGACCAAGACGAGCTTCTGGCCCGCGTAGTCCTTGCTGATCTGTGCCCCGAGCTCCTTGACGCGGGCTGCGATCTCTTCGGCCGAAATGAGGGTACGAAACTGCTCGCTCACGACCCGGTCGGTACCACGTCTTGGCCACCGGGAGGGGAACGAAGCTCCTCGAAGAGCATGGCGAGCATGCGGTGTGTGAGGCCCCACACGACCCTCTCGTCGTCGAGGCGGTACGACGGAAGGTCGAGGTCGCGACCCTCGTACCGATACGGGAAAGGCGCATCGAGAGCGCCCTCGAGCATGGGTCGAAGCGGGGCCCAGAGCGCTTCGGCGACTTCGGTCCGGTCGACCTGCAGCGAGACCTGGCCGCGAAGCAAGAAGACGTAGGGCGCGATGATGAGGCCGATCCGCTTGGACTTGGCGATGGCTTCGACGTCGTGGAGTCGACCGAGCGCCTCTCCCTGAGCCGTCAGGTCGACCCCGACCTCCTCCGCCGTCTCTCGCACTGCGGTGTCGTGCAGCGAAGGGTCGCCAGGGTCGCGCCGACCGCCGGGCAAGGCCATGTGACCAGACCAAGGGTCGTCGGGGTGCTCGGACCGTCGGATGAGCAGCACCTCGGGGTCGTCCGGCGCGGGGTACCGAATCACCGTGGCCACGGCCGCGTAGCGGAGCTCGTCTTGGTGCTTGGCCGAGCGCGGCCGTAGACGCGCGAGGGTAGCGCGGAGGTGGTCTTCGGCGAGCACGTCCAGGGTCTTAGCACCGGTTCTCCAGGGTCGCGTGCCGAGGAAGGACCGATTTTATCCACAGGTTCTCCTTCGCCCCAGCTTGTCCCCAGCGGTTGTGGGCGAGGTTCATTGGACTCGTGAGTAGTTGTGGCACGATCGGCGAGTCCGTTGAACGTGTTTCACCGCCGGGGGGTGAACCTTGGTCTGTTCGAAAATGTCATGATTACAGTAATTTGTGGAAATGGAGGCTCTCGCGATCGGTTGTGACGGGCACGAGGCGACTCGGCGACAAGTGTCTGAGATCGCGTGTGCCTGCGATTTGCCGGAGCCTGTGGAAAACCTGGTGGAGAATTCTGGGACACGGAGTTTTCCCCAAGGCCCCGGAAATCCTTTCCATCCCGCCTGCTTGATCCCCTCTCTTCGGTGCGGCACACCCCTAATCGGCGGCAAGGGCTGCCCGGAGGAGCTGGAGTGACGCGAGCAGCAGCGATGGTGTTCACGGCCGTGTGGCTGACTTCGGTGGTCGCCTGGGGCCAGCCCGTGCACGACACGGCACCCGGCGCTGCGCCCGAGGACGGCTCCGAGCCGATCGACGTCACGGTCGATGAGGGCGAAGAGGATGGTGGAGACGGCTCCGAGCCGATCGACGTCACGGTCGATGAGGGCGAAGAGGATGGTGGAGACGGCTCCGAGCCGATCGACGTCACGGTCGACGACCCGGAACCGGCGGCGCCCGACGACCCCGCTCCCCAGGCTCCTGCTCCCGAGCCTCCTGCTCCCCAGGCTCCTGCTCCCGAGCCTCCGGCTCCAGCGGAACCCGGGGATGCGACGCCGGCGGCCCCCGCGCCGCGTGGCGACGACGCCGAGGTCGACCTGACGGGCGATGCTCCTCCTCCCCCCGATCCCAACGCCGAGGAGGAGACGAGCTGGCTCGATGCTCCGGCCACGCGGCGCTCGGGTTTCACCTTCGGGATCTTGCTCGGCAGCCTCATGGGCAACGTCGAGGGCTACCCCAACGACGCGCTCAAGATCGACCGCGACGCCTTCCGCACCAACACCGGCTTCTCCGGCGGTGGCTTCGGTCACGCCTTCATCGGGGTCACCTTCACCGATTGGATTGGGTTCGGGATCGGTGGCGGTTACGGCGCATTGGTCAGCGACGACCACGAGACGCGGAGTCTCGCGATCGACTTTCGCATCGACGCTTGGCCCTTCTACGGGTTGGGTGGCGTAGGCGAAGACCTCGGCATCAACTTCACGGCCGGCCTCGGCGCTTCGAACACGACCCTGAACGAAGGCGACGACACCAGGGTGGTCGACGGGGCGCTCACTTCGCACGTGGCCACGGGCGTCTTCTGGGAGCCGATTCAGCTGTGGCGGATCAACATGGGTCCCTTCGCGAGCTTCGACGCGCAGTTCAGCCAGTCGGTGTTCCAGGGATCGGCCTGGATCGGCTGGCGCACGGTGCTCTATTCGGGCCCGTCCCGTGACGAGGAGCCCGAGGGCGACACGGAAGTCTCCTCTCGATGAGTCTTCCCGGGCGCAAGGACGAGCTCGCGTGACGGACTTCGAGAAGTGGGAAGGGCTGGGCAACGACTTCGTCGTGACCGAGGTCGAGGTGACCCCGGCGCGCGCGACGGCCTTGTGTGATCGCCGCCGCGGGATCGGTGGGGACGGTGTGCTCTCGCTCCTGCGCGAGGGCGGCGGGTGGCGCATGGTGGTGCTCAACGCCGATGGCAGTCGTCCCGAGATGTGCGGCAATGGACTGCGGTGCGTGGTGGGCTACCTCGCGGCGCGCGGCGAAGACATCGAAGGTGAGCTCACCATCGAAACCGACGCGGGGCCGCGGCGCTGCCGCTTCACGCGGCGCGACGATGGTCACTACGACGTCGAAGCGGCCATGGGCGAAGCCAAGGTGGGCGAAGACTTCGACTACGCGGGGCAACGCTTCTCGCCCGTCGACGTGGGCAACCCGCACGCGGTGGCCTTCGTCGAAGGAGGCGACCGCATGCTCGACGACGTCGGGCCTGCGCTCGAGCGAGACACCGAAGGCGGCGTCAACGTCGAGCTCTGCGCCCAGACGGGCGACCGACGCATCGAGGTCGTGGTCTGGGAGCGTGGGGTGGGCCGCACGCTCGCGTGCGGAACCGGGGCCTGCGCGGTGGCGGCGGCGGCGGTCGAAGCGGGGCGCGTTCCGCCCGAGGTGCCGGTGCACGTCGTGCTCCCGGGCGGGCCGCTGTCGATCGTGGTGGGGCGCGATCACCAGGTGCGCATGACGGGTCCGGCGCGGCGCGTGTTCACGGGCCGGCTTCCGTAGCGGGCTTCAGGGGCGAGGCGGCCCACGACCGGCAGTAGCCGGCGGGTGCCACGGGTCCCGAGAAGAGCAGGCAGCCACCGCAGTCCTGGAACTGGTTGGCGACGTATTTGTTGCAGTTGTCGCAGCGCTGGCCGGCGTTTGGGGTCTCGGCGACGTAGGCGAGCGCGCGCCGTTGCTGCTGGGAGGCGTCGTCGATGGGGGTGGCGCAGCCGCGGAGCGGGCGCTCGACCTTCTCGCAGCCGAGGAGCGCGAGGCCGGGCAACAGCACGAGGTGGCGGCGGGAGAGGGTCACGTCGACGGTGTAGCAGGGGAAGGAGCGGACATCGGCGGCTTCTTCGGTGTAAGGAGCAAGGGCCATGGCCGCACCCACCCTGTCGACCCGAGGCCGCACCGCGCCGGCTTCGCCCATTCGCCGACTCACGCCCCTTGCCGACGCGGCCAAGGCGCGCGGGATCACGGTGCACCACCTCAACATCGGCCAGCCCGACATCGCGACCCCGAAGGAGATGGTGGAGGCCTACCGGCGCTTCGACGACGAGGTCTTGGCCTATGCCCCGAGCCAGGGCTTCGCAGTCTACCGCGAGAAGCTCGCGCGTTATTACGATGCGGTGGTGGGCGAGCAGCCCGCGATCGAGCCCGACCAGATCATCGTGACGGCGGGAGGCTCGGAGGCGCTGCTCTTCGTGGTGGGCTCGGTCTGCGACCCCGGCGACGAGATTCTGGTCTGCGAGCCCTACTACACCAACTACGCGGGCTTCTCGCACCTGCTCTCGGTGAACGTGAAGCCGGTCACCACCCGCGCCGAAGACGGCTTTGCCATCGACCCGGCGGCGGTGGCCGCGGCGGTGACGCCCAAGACCAAGGCGCTGGTATTGCCGAGCCCCGGTAACCCCACGGGGCTCGTGTTGAGCCGGGCGCAGCTCGAGGCGCTGGCCGCGGTGTGCCGTGAGCACGGGCTCTACTTCGTGTGCGACGAGGTCTACCGCGAGTTCGTCTACGACGGCTCGGGTCTGGCGCCGTCGATCCTGGCGCTGCCCGACTTCGACGACCACGCCATCGTCATCGACTCCGTCTCCAAGCGCTACAGCGCGTGCGGGGCACGGGTCGGCAACTTGGTGACGCGCAACCCCGAGGTGCGCGACGCGGCGCTCAGGTTCGCGCAGGCCCGGCTCTCGCCGGCCACGGTGGATCAGTACGCCGCCATGGCCGCCCTCGATACGCCGGCGAGCTACTTCGAAGACGTCATCGAGCGCTACCGCGAGCGCCGCGACACCTTGGTCTCCGGCCTACGCCGCATCGGGGTCGATACGGTCACCCCGCAGGGCGCCTTCTACCTAGTGGCGCCGCTACCGGTGAAGGACAGCGACGCCTTCTGCCGCTTCCTGCTCGACGACTTCGACCTCGACGGCGAGACGGTGATGCTCGCCCCGGCCTCGGGCTTCTACGCCACGCCAGGCCTGGGGCAGAACGAGGTCCGCATCGCCTACGTGCTCGGCCCTCAGAAGCTCGAGCGATGCGTGAGCATCCTCGAGGCGGCCCTGAAGGCCTTCGACGGCTGAGGGCTCTTCAGCCCGTCAGGCCCAAGCGGGCGAGCAGGGCGTCCTGGGACGGGGGGCGGCCCATGAAGCGCTCGAAGAGCACCGCGGGGTCCTCCTCGTCGCCGCGTTCGAGGATCTGCTCGCGGAAGGCGCGGCCGGTGCTGGCGTCGAGGATGCCTGAGGCGGCGAAGCGGGTGAAGGCGTCGGCGTCCAGCACCTCGGCCCACTTGTACGAGTAGTAGCCCGCGGCGTAGCCGACCGGATCCGAGAACAGGTGGTCGAAGGAGGCGATCATCGCGTAGCTCTCGGGCAAGCCCACCGACGCGAAGCGCGCCATCTCGGCGCGGGCGAAGGTGATCGGGTCGCCATGCTTCTCGGGGTCGTAGCTGCGGTGCAGCTTCAGGTCGGTGCTGGCGAAGCCGAGCTGACGCATCTGGCCGCTGGCCGCACGGAAGGTTCGCGCCTTGCGCATCGCGTCGAGCAGCGCATCGGGAATGGGCTCGTCGGTTTCGTGGTGGCGCGCGAAGAGATCGAGCGACGAACGCTCCCAGCACCAGTTCTCCAGGATCTGCGATGGCAGCTCCACGAAGTCCCAGGCCACGTTGGTGCCGGCGTGGTTCGGCAGCTCCGCCCGCGACAAGCAGTGGTGCAGAAGGTGACCCGCCTCGTGGAACATCGTCTCCACGTCCCGATGGCTCAGCAGTGCCGGTTCGCCGTCGACCGGTGGCGTCACGTTGGCGACGAGCACCGCCACGTGCCGATGGTCGTCCTCCACGCGTCCGCGCCCCAGCAACCCGTGCATCCAGGCTCCACCGCGCTTCGTCTCGCGCGGGTAGGGGTCGACGTAGACCGTCGCGAGCTCGGTGCCGTCGCCGTCCTTCAGCCGGAACGGCCGCACCGTCTCGTGCCAGCCCTTCACCTCGTCGGTGGGCTCGAAGGTGACGCCGAAGAGCTTGTGGGCCAGTGCGAAGACGCCGTCGAGCACGCGCTCGAAAGCGAAGTAGGGCCGCAGCATCTCCTCGTCGAAGGCGTACTGCGCCTTGCGGAGCTTCTCGGCGTAGAACGACAGGTCCCAGGGCTGGAGCGGGGGCGCGTCGTCGCCCTCCAGCTCGCGTCGGAACGCCATGAGGGCCTCGGTCTCCTGCTCGAAGGCGGGGCGCGTGCGTGCCTCGAGCGCATCCACGAAGCGCTGCGCCTCCTCGCCGGTCTTGGCCATGCGCTCCTCCAGCACCATGTCGGCGAAGGTGGCGTAGCCCAACAGCTTCGCCTTCTGCTGGCGCAGCTCGAGGATGCGAGCGAGCACGTCGCGGTTGTCGTGCTCGCCGGCCGTGGCGCGGGTGCTCAATGCCACGTAGACCCGCTCGCGCAGGTCGCCGCGTTCCAGGTAGGTGAGGGCGGGCACGAAGCTCGGCGCCTGTAGCGTGAGCACGTAGCCGCTCTTGCCTCGTTCTTCGGCCGCCGCCTTGGCAGCTGCTTTGGCGCGGTCGGGCATGCCCGCCAGATCGGCCTCCTCGACCTCGACCACCCAGGCGTTGGTGGCGTCGAGCACGTTCTGCGCGTACTTGAGGCTGCGCTTGGTGAGCTCGTCGTCGATGGCCTGGAGCTTGGCCTTGTCGGCGTCGTTCAGCTCGGCTCCGTGCCGGCGGAAGGCGCGCACCGTCTGCTCGAGATAGCGCTTCCGGGCTCCGGTCAGCGCCTTGCCCTCGTCGGTCTCGGCGTAGGCCTTCACCTGGGCCCACAGCCGGGGGTCCAACGGGATGGCGTTCTGGAAGGCGCTCACCTTGGGCTGAAGGTCGTTGTAGACCTCGCGCAGCGCCTCGCTCGAGGTCACCGCCTCGAGGTGTCCGACCACCGTCATCGCGCGCCCGAGTTGCTGGGTCACCCGGTCGAGCCCGAGGATGGTGCGCTCGAAGGTGGGGGGGGCATCGTCTTCGGCCAGCGCCTCACGGGCCTTCTCGGCCTCCTCGAGCAAGCGTGTGATCGTGGGCCGCAGATCCTCGGTCCGGATCTGGTCGAAGGGGATGGGATAGAGATCGCCGAGCAGAGCGTTCATCAGCGCCTCCTTAGCAGGATGAGGCCACTTCACCAACGTGCGCGCGCTCCCCGAAAACTTAACCCGCTCGGATCCGCCCTGATACGGCAGCTGACATGGGTGATACAGCGACGAGCCGAGTCGCCGCCGAAGGCGTCGACCGACACGCTGAGCAGAATGCGTTTTGCGCGCGCCTCGTGGCGCGACGGAGCGTTTGGGAGGCCTCGCTCGAGGCCCTCATCGGGGGGGATGATCGCAACGGGCGATCGCTGGCTCAGGCCCTGCGAAGCTACGCGCGCGAAGCGGCGGAGATGGGCTTCGATCTGCTCGGAGAAGAGCTCTCCGCGTGCCGCGCCACCGTGCAGGGCGCGCTGGTGCTCGGGCACCTCGAGCCGGCCTCTCGGCGTCAGATCGAGGCCGCGCTGACGCGCACCTTCCGCTACGCCGAGGACCAGCTGCGCGGGCCCAAGCGCAAGATGCGGGCATCCTCGCTGCAGGTGTGGATGATGGCGCCCGGCGCGGTCGCCGACGGTCTCATCGCCGAAGAGTGGGTCAACGAAGACGACGCCCCCGGTCTCCGCATCGAGGCCCTGCCCGAGCGCGGCCTCGACGTGAAGATGGGCCACATGCCGCCCGACGTCTGCGTCGTCGACGTCGAAGAAGAAGGGGCCGAAGCGGCTCTCGACATGCTGCTCGGCGAGGCCGAGTTCCCGGTTCTCGTCATCGGCCGCTTCGAGCGGAGCGAAGACAGCGCGCGCTACGTGGTCCGCGGGGCTTCCGAAGTCCTGGCCAAGCCGGTCTCGCCTTCGTCGCTGCGTCGCGCGATCCTCGAGGCGGCGCCGATCGAAGAGACCGCGGCCGAGATCGGCAGCACCAACGTCGGACGCCTCAGCCTGCGTCTGGCCAGCGAGCTGCAGAAGGGGCTGTCCGACGCGGTCGACAACTCCAGCCGCAAGATCGACTTCGACCTGAAGGGCGGCGCCGAAGAGCTCACCGTGCTCTGGGAAGCCGTTTCCCGCATCCGTGACCTGGTGACGGCCAAGTCCGGCGGAAAGGTCCGCTTCGAGGCCTCGGGCCCGCTCGACGCGCTGCCCCGCGCGACCTGGCTCACCAAAGGCTACCGCAAGGGCGCCGACCGACGGCCCCCCAACCAGGAGGTTCGCCGCGTCGAAGGCGACCTACGCGGTTGTGTCGCGCTCGTGGCCGAAGACGACCTCAGCGTGAACTGGTTCCTCGCCGGGGTGCTGCGCGACGCCGGCGCCGAGGTGATGAGCGCCCGCACCGGGCGCGAGGCCCTCGACATGGCCTACCGCCGCACGCCCGACATCGTGCTCGCCGACGTCATCATGCCGGAGCTCGACGGCCTCTCGCTCTGTCGGATCTTCAAGCGCGATGTGCTCATGCGCTCGGTGCCGCTGCTCGTGCTCTCCTGGAAGGACGATCTGCTGCAGCGCATGCGGGAGCTCGGCGCCGAAGCCGACGGTTTCCTCCGCAAGCAGGCCGAAGACCGCGAGGTCCTGCAGCGCGTGAGCGAGCTCATGGCGCCGCGCCGCGCGTTGCGTGGCCGGCTCGAGCAGGGCGGCGACGTGCAGGGGCGGCTCGACGGGCTCACCGCCGTCGGTTTGGTGCGTCTGCTCGGACAGCTCCAGCCCGACTGCCAGCTCAGCCTGCGCGACGCCCACCACGTCTACGAGCTGTCGATCCGCGGCGGCCGTCCGGTGATCGCGATGCGGACCGACGAAGACGGCAAGACCGAGCGCGGCGCCGACGTGATGGCGGCGCTGCTCGGCATCGGTGCGGGGCGCTTCGGGATCCGGGCGGTGGATCCGGGTGAGCCGCTGACGGCGGAGCTCTCCGGCACCCTCGAGGAGCAGCTCTTCGATCCTCTCTGTCGGGTCCGGGCCGCGCAGCGTCGCCTCATGGGGGGCGCGCTGGCCGAGGTCGAGCGGGTGGGGATCGCCCCCGCCCGGCTGGGCCTGGCCCTCGAAGCCACCCCCGAGCCAGCGCGCAGCCTTCTCGAAGCCTTCGCCGGCGGCGCTTCGCCCGCGGCCCTGATGGCCAGTGGCGACGTCTCGAGCGATCTGGCGGAGCGCGTCCTGGCCTATGCCGCTCGCTGTGGCGCCGTGACCGAGGTCGTGGTCGCGGGCCGCGACGTGTTGCCCGAGGCCCTGCACCATCAGCGTGCGGTGGCGTCGGGAGAAGAGAAGAGCGACGTCGCGCCGCTGGCGCAGCCGCTGGCTTTCGCAGCCGAGGTGATGGCGGCGCAGCCGGCCGACGAGATCCAGGCCCTCGACGAGAGCGGCCCCATCGAGGCCGAGGTCGCCACCGACGAAGACGAGGGCATGCCTTGGGACGACGATCCCGGGCCCTGGGACGAAGAAGAATCCGGCCCCGTAGCGCTGGCCGACGTGCCGTTCGAGATCGTGGCCGAGGTCCCCGTGGTGGAGCCGGCCGTCGAAGCGCCGCAAGAGGACGAGATCGATGACGCCCCGCGGCTGTCGCGCGAGCTGGCCGGCCCGTTCGGTGAGCAGCTCGGTGAGGAGCCGGCGGGACAGACTCCGGTGCTGGCCTCGGCGGTCGAGGTGGCCGAGCACGCGCGCCGGCACACCCCGATGCTCGCGACCGTGGCCGAGAAGCGCAACACCGACTACGCGGAGCTCGCCCCGCCCAAGCCGGTGGAGCCCGCCAAAGAAGAGAAGATCGAAGAGGCCGAGGTCTCCGAAGCGCCGCGCAAGGCGAAGCGCAAGCGTCGCGAGGAAGAGGACGAGGACGACTGGACCCCGACCCCAACGCCGGCCCGCCGGCGTCGTCGCCGTCGTCGCCGGGAGGAGGAGCTGAGCCCCTTGCCCCGCATGCCGCGCTTGCCTGGGCCCTCGGCCTGGGCCACGCGGCCGCCGCCGCCGGCCGAGCCCAAGAAGACGAGCATGTTGTGGCCGGTGGCCTTCGGCATCATCGGCGTCGGCCTCGCGGTGGGTGCGCGCTACCTTCGCGAGCAGCAACCCGCGCCGCCACCGCCCGCCGTCGCGCCGGCGCCGCCCGCCCTTCAGGCGCCTGGCGCCCCAGTGCCGCCTCAGGCGCAGCCGGGTGCCCCCGAAGCCGCCCCCCAAGCCCAACCCCCGGCCGATCCCGCCAAGCGCGACGAGCCCGAGGTCTTCCCACTCACCAACGAGGAGGCAGATCGGGTCAAGCCGGGTCAGGGCCTGCTGGAGGTCGTGGCGAGCAAGTCGGCCGAGGTCCACGTCGCCGGGAAGCGCGTCGGCCACGGACCGGTGGTCCGGCTGCCCATCGAGGCCAAGGACGACGCCTACGAGGTGCGGGTCAAGATGCGCGGTGAAGAGCGCGTGACCTACGTCCGCGTGCTCGAGGGCAAGCGGATTCGACTTCGGGTCGCACCCCCGTGGTCACAGTGAGCGGCTGGCTCAGCTCGGGGCGGCGCGGTATGACTCGCGGCGATGCGCCTTCGAACTGAGCACTCGTCTCCCCCGCGCCCCTGGTGGGCGTGGGTGCTGTGGACGATGCTCGGAGTCGTCCTCTCGGGCTGCAGCGGCTGCGGCAACGACGCCGCTCCGCCCAACGCCACCGAGGCGCCCACGCCGCCCCAGGACGAGGAGGGCTGGCACACCTCGGTGTCGATGTTCTCGTCGCTGCCCTTGTGCGACGTGCGCCATCGAGGGTTGCTCTTCGACTTCGGCAGCCCTGGCATGGTGGGGCGCTACGGCTCGCAGATCGAGAGCCCCATCGGCATCGTCGACACCCAGCACGACGGCGCCACCTGGGGTCGCGTCTACGACCGCACGGTGAGTCTGCGCTTCCACCTCGCCAAGGTGGACGAGCTCTTCGTGAGCCTGCGCGCCATCGGTCACGACTCGAGCCGGGTCAACGTGGCCATCGACGGCTACCTGCTCGACGTGATCAAGTTCGGTCGCGACGAGGCCAAGGTGGGCCGCTCTCGCACCACGAGCCTGCCCGTCGACGCCGGCCTGCACACCCTTCAGCTCCGTTTCCGGGGCTACAAACGAAGCGACGCCAACCCCTTCGCCGAGCTCGATTGGTTGCGCATCGGGCTCCGCAGCGACGGAGACCGCACGTATGGTCCCCCCACCTTCGAGGACGTGCTCGACCCGCAAGCCGCGCTCGGTGGGGTGCCTCACCGCGCCATCTCGCTGCGCGCGCCCTCGAGTGTGATGTGCACGATGCGCATCCCGCCCCACGCCCAGTTCCGGGTTGCGGTCGGTCTCAACGGTGACGGTCAAGGCACGGCGGCCGTGCTCCTGCATCGCGAGAAGGGCGACCCCGTGGTGCTGCGTCAGGTGGACGTCGAAGGCGGCAAAGGCGCGACCTGGACCGATCTCGACCTGCCCATGCACCAGTACGCAGGGCAGCTCGTGGGCCTCGAGCTGGTGACGACCCAGAGCACCGGAGGCCGGATCATGTTCGGCGATCCACAGCTCGATCTCCCGGTGCGCGAGCGCAGCCACACCCGCAAGGCCAAGGTGGTGGCCCTCGTCTCGCTGTCGGGCGTGCAAAAGCGCGACCTGCCTCCATGGCGCGGTGCCGAGTCGCCGCATCTTCCCACCTTCGGCCGCCTCGCCAAGAAGGCCACCATCTTCGACGACCACCGCGCGCCATCCACTCTGGTGAGCTCGGTCATGGCCTCGCTCCTATCCGGTCTCACCCCGCGCGAGACCGCGCTGTTCGACCCGGGGGCGCAGCTGTCGAAAGACGTGCGCACCATCGGCACCCTGGCCCGCAATGCGAGCGTGCGCTCGGGCATGTTCACCAACGTGCCCACCACCTTCGCGCCCTTCGGCTTCGCATCGTCGTGGGAGACCTTCGAGGCCTACCCGCCCAACGAAGGCGCCGCCGCGAGCGCGCCCCTCGATGCGGCGGCGAAGTTCCTCACCGATCGCACCGGTGCCGACGGCCGACCCACCTTCGCCGTGGTGCACACGCGCGGCGGGCACCCGCCCTGGGAGGTGACCCCCGACGAAGCGTCCAAGCTCCCCCCCGACGAGTACAGCGGCCGCATGAGCCCCCGCCGCGCGGCCCAGCAGCTCGCGGAGCTCGACGGCCGCCACTCGCGCCTCACCGAACAGGATCAGGAGCGGCTCAACGCGCTCTTCCTCGCCGCGCTTTCGCGCCAGGACCGCGCGCTCGGAAACTTCATCCGGAGCCTCGAAGAAGCGGAGCTGTGGGACGACACCTTGCTCATCGTGACCGGCGACGTGTCGTCGTCGCTGGGCGACTTCTTCGTCGATGGCGCGCCACTGTCCGAGGGCATGCTCACGGTGCCGCTCTACGTGCACTTTCCCAAGGGCGACCAGGCGGGGGCGCGGGTGGAGAATCCGAGCGACGTCTACGACCTCACGCGCACCTTGCTCGCCGCCCTCGACATCAAACCACTGGCCGAGATGCGCGGCCACGACCTCGCCGCCATCGCGGAGGGCTTCGTACCGGCCCAACGGCTTCGAGGGGCCTTCCTCGACGACACCTACGCCGTGCGCTGGGGGCAGTTCGTGCTTCGCGGCAAGAACGACGAGCGGCCCGCCTTGTGCGACC
>JAUHZF010000287.1 GCA_030426145.1 Polyangia bacterium | reverse complement strand
GCCGGAGATGATGAACGCCGTGGACGACCTTCTCGCGGGAGAGGAAGAGAGTCCGGTCACCCGCGGCGGAATGAACCTCGCCGAGCTGCTCGACCCGATGCTGGGCACACCACCCCGCGACGACGCGCGGGAGATGAAGACCGCTTCGGAGATCCCCATGAGCTCTCGGCGGGAGGGGGCATCCGAGCCGCCTCCCGGCACGCAGGCTCAGGAGCCGCGCACGGCCAATCAGGAGCAGCAGACGGTCATCAAAGGAGACTCCGACACCTTCTTCAAGGTGGAGGGCCCACCGCAGTTTCCCCCGCCCACGCGACCCGAGTCTCCTCACGAGACCCCCGAGGGCGAAGAGCCGCGGCCAACGGCGCCGGGCGACCTCGAGCCGGGTTGGGCAGGGCCTGTCCCGCCGGGCCAGAGCTACGTCGACCCCGAGCCCGCTGGATCCTTCCCGGGGGGAGCCTCGGGATCGCGTGGGGCACCCAGCGGGCCCCGACCGCCCGTGCCCTATCCACGCTCTCCTTCGGCGCCTCCGGCACCGAGCAGCGGGACGGGCATCGGCATGCGCTTCGCCCATGCCGTCGACCCCGTGGATCCACCCTCGACCCGCGACGCATCGCCCAGCACGCCGCCCCCGTCCACGTCGTCCGGGCATCGCTTCTCCACGAGACCGCCTGATGCAGCCCAACCCTCGGCTGGGTTCATCGGCTCACGCCCCGTGTCCTCCGGAGTCTCGCCGGCGACGCGACCCGGGATGAGCGAGCCGCCTCCACACACCTCCTTCGGGGGACCGTTCCCTGGTGGCGAGCCCATGCCCGCGTCGGGTCGGGCCGAGCAGGGGGACCCCTTCCTGATGTTGGCCCGGGCGGTGCGCGATCGCGCGACCGGAGCGCTGGCCTTCGACGATGGGGATGGACGGTGGCCACGTCGGATCCTGCTTCGCGAAGGCGACCTCACCAACGCAGCATCCGACGAGGCCGACGATGCGCTCGTCCGGTACTTGGTGTCGCGCGGCGACCTTGCACCGGAGGTCGCGCGCGCGGGCCCCAAGCTCCCGCAATCGGGACGCCACGCGGCAGCAGCCCTCATCGCGCGTGGGATTCTCGAACAGGACGAGCTCTGGTCGACGCTGCGTGCGCACGCCGAGTGGCTCGTCGCCCGCATCTTGCAGTCGGGGCCCAAGGCGGTACGCCTCGAGTCCGCACCGCCCGAACGTCTCCGGGCGGAGCCCAACGTGTTCGGTGGCGCCGCGGGGGCTGAAATCTACGTCGATGCAGTGCGCCGGGTATTGCCTCCCGAGGCTGCGCTCCAACGCTTGGGGGGGCTCGGTGCGAGGCTGCGTGCGGGCACCCGCGGGGAACTGATGGTCGAGACGGCCCTCGGTGAGACCGAGACGGGCGCCATTCGCGCCGCCGATGGCAAGACGATCGGGGACCTCCTCGCGGTGCGAGGCCCCGACTTCGGCTCGCTGCTCTATGCGCTCGTGTGCTTGGAGGTGCTCGAGCTCGACGCCATCCCCGGGCCTCGCGCTGCCGAACCACCGGAGCCGACCTTCGACCCGCTCGACGCAGAGGCGGTGCGGCAGCGGGTGCAGGCGCGGTTGTCGCTGGTGCGCGAAGCGGACTACTTCACGCTCCTGGGCGTCAACTCCGCTGCGACCCCGTACGAGATCAAACGCGCCTTCCTCAAGCTCAGGAGAAACTTCGAGCCCACGCGATTGTTGACCCCGGCCACGGCCGACCTCGCCGACGATTTGCAGCTCATCCTCGACGTGCTCGAGGAGGCATACGAGGTGCTGCGAGAGCCCGGGCGCCGACGACGATACCAACGCGCCCTCGAAGCAGCAGCACCCACGGGGTGAAGTGTAGGGGTTGCGGGCATGTCTTCCGACACAGACTCTGAAAAGAACACATGGTCACGCTGGTGTTCAGGGGCCGAACACCCTCCGTCTTCGGAGGCTGTAAATGTTCGACATGGCAGGAGCAGTTTGATGGGACTGAATTTTGCTTTTCCTTCTAGAGGGTAGATTTCTGATGCGACAGCGAGCTTGGATTTGGGTGCTGATCTCGTCTTTGGTCATGGCGGTCGCCGGCGCGGCCTGCAGTGGTGAAGGCGAGGTCTCCGAGGCGACGACAGGGACCGGAGGAACCGGCGGCGGCAGCGGTCAAGGGGGTGACCTCTTCGGCACCGGCGGCTTCGTCAACGAGGTGCTGGTCCTGGAGCCGGCGAACGGAACCATCCTCGTCGACAACGGCACCTCCATGCCCTTGCAGATGACCGCGACCGTCAACGGGTCCCAGGTCTTCCCCAACACGTGGTCGGTCGACCGCGGGACCATCGCCAACGTCGATGCTCAGGGGCTGGTCACGGCCACCAACGAGCGCGGCGGCCTGGTCGAAGTCCGGGCCGAACTCGATGGTCTCGTCGGCACCGCGACGGTGACCGTTCAGTACAAACAAACGGTCGACGCCGTCGGTCTTTCGGCGGCCGACCAGGACCTGCTGCGCAACGCGACCAACCCCGACAGCCAGGTGACCTGGCAGTACCCCTACGACGGCACGGTGTGGCCGCAGGGGCTTCTCGCACCGGAGATGATGTGGGAAGGCGGCCAGGCGGGTGACGTCTTCTACGTCCACATGCTGGGCGACTTCGTCGACGTCGAGCTCTTCACGACGGCCGACCCCCCGTCGCGACTCCCGGTCGGAGCGCCAGAGTGGGTGGCGGTGAATGAGAGTGGAAGCAACACCGGTGAGGTCGACGTCGACGTCGCACGCCTCAACAGCGGGGTGGCCACCGTCGTCGCCGACCACAAGTGGAAGATGGCTAGCGCACCCCTCCGGGGCACCGTCTACTACTGGGCGAACAACCTCGGCCGGATCGTGCGCATCAAGCCCGGCGAGTCCGCGCCGGACGACTTCCTGCAGAACGCCGGCGTCACGGGCTGCACGGCCTGTCACACGGTCTCCGCAGATGGGCACACGCTCGCCATCGGTGGCGACGTCGGGACCTCGACCTACGACCTGGTCAACGACCAGCCCATCTTGTCCCTCGGCTCGGTGGGCAAGGCGGTCCGCAACTGGGCCATGCCTGCCGTGTCGCCCGACGGCCGCTTCATCGTCGAGAACAATGCGCCGCTGCCCGGCCCGCCCGGTGGCTCGGATGGCCTCTGGGACGCTGTCACCGGCGTGAAGCTCTCGGGCAGTGGCCTCGACAGCGTGCTGCTCGACATGCCCGCCTTCGGTCCCCTCGGACACAAGATCGCCTACGTGTCACACGAGGCGCCGTACGACCTGCGGTCGTACGACTTCGACCTCATGAACGGCACCGCGTCGAACCCGCAGCTCCTCGTCGGTGCCGGAAACGACTCGGCGCTCGAGGGGATCTGCTTCCCCAGCGTGTCGCCCACGGTGTCGGACGGCAACACCGAGTCGACCTACGTCATCTACCACCGAGGAACGCGACCCGGGTCCCTCGACACCCGCAATGGCCCTGGCCACCTCTACATGGCCAGCGCCGACCAACCCGGGGTCGAGTGGCGCCTCGAAAACGCCAATGGGGACAACTACCCATTCGCGGCCGGGAACCGCGACCGCGGCAACAACTACGAGCCCACCTTCGCGCCGTCCGCGACCGGCGGTTACATGTGGGTGGTGTTCACGAGCCGCCGCACCTACGGCAACCGACTCACGGGTGGATCGGGCTCGGTCAAGCAGCTGTGGATGGTGGCCATCAACCCCTTCCCGCAGCCCGGCCAGGACCCCAGCTACCCGGCTATCTGGCTCCCGGGTCAGGACCTCGGCACGCTCAACATGCGCGGCTACTGGGCCCTGGACCCGTGCATTCAGCCCGGTGGGATGTGCACCGACTCCGGCGAGTGCTGTGATGGCCAGCCCTGCACCGATGGCATCTGCGGTGGAGGAGAGAATTGCGCCGACTACGGCGAGTACTGCGATGGCGCCGGCGACTGCTGCGACCCCAATGCACTCTGCATCGCCAACGAGTGCAAACAAGACGGCCCGAAGTAGCCGAGCACAGCGTCTGAGTTAGAAGACCGAGCCTGACCATTCAGGCTCGGTCTTTTTGCGTTCATGGGGCTCGGTCTCGCTCTCGCTCTCGGGCTCGGTCTCGGTCTCGGTCTCGCTCTCGCTCTCGGGCTCGGGCTCGAGAACCTCGAACCTCGAACCTCGAACCTCGAACCTCGAACCTCGAACCTCGAACCTCGAACCTCGAACCTCGGGAACCCGTCAGCCCGTCAGCCCGGGAATGGGAAAGGGGAACGGGGATGCGGGGGCCGCGCCGCCGCTTTGGCGCCAGCGGTTGGCCGTGTCGCGCACGATGGGGATACGGAACGAAGGGTGGGGGTGACTCAGCTCGAAACCGAAGAGGATGGCTTCGGCGGGGGTCATCGTCTTGAGCGCGAGGAAGAAGTTGAGGGTCAGCATCGCTCCGCCCTCCGTCCAGTTGTAGCCGTTGCGGGCGCGACCTGCGTTGAGGGTGTTGGTCACGCCGTTGGTGTCGGCGGCGATCTCGTTCGGCTGGTTGAAGCCGGGGACCGCATTGCTCAATACACGACCGAGATCGGCAGGGGTGATGAACGGAGGCTGGGAGCCCGCGCAGCCCGTGTGGTCGAGATAGTGGTGGGCGAGCTCGTGGCCGAGCACGAAGGCCAGCTCTTCCTCGAAGAGCTGATGCTGGCGCATCACCTTTCGACCGTCGACGTCTTGAGCGCCGTCCCAGAAGCCAGGCGGCGGACGCACGATGGGCTGCTTCGGGCGCTGATTCTGGGCGACGAACTGCACGTAGGCGTCGAACTTTCGCGTGCCGAAGATCTCATCGGTGGCGCGGGCGCGCGCCATCTGAGCCTGGATCTGCATCAGGCCATCCGTGATGGCCATCAGGGCCTTGCCCTGCGTGCAAGCGGCGTAGGCGTTGACCTCGCCCACGGCGTCTTCGATCACCAGCGGCACGCTCTGGACCTTCGACTGGTAGTTGGGCGCCAGGGACTGCTTCAGCTCTGCGATCACGGCCTGTGAGCGCTGCCGCATGAAGTTGAGGTCCTCCAGGTTGATCGGATCGTTCGCGACCGGCGGGAGGTTCTGCGGAATCGAGGGTACTGGCGGAGCCTGTGGGGCTGGTACGGGGGCCTGACCCGGCACCGGAGGCTGGCCGGGGGCGGGCGGCTGACCCGGGACCGGCTGGGCCGGACCGTAGTAGCCCCCCGGGGGGAGCTGGCCGGGCGGGTAGCGCGGCGGCGGAGGGTCGTTGTTGCAGGCCAGACTCGAGAGCGCCGTGAGCGTTGCGAGCGACACGGCCAGAAGCTTCGAGGTCGAGAAGACGGCTCTCATCCCGGTGCAGTGTAGTCCAGACCAGGGCTCGGGGGCGCTAAAGCCCTGCTTCGACGCTGTCGAAGCACGGCGCCAACCCCAGATGAGCCGTCTCGGCCGGTTGGTGGGTCTAAAGTCCCAGCATGACCAAGACCTCCGGTGCCACGATCCTGCTCGCCGTGCCCGTCCTGCTCGCCCTGTCGACCGGATGTGGGGCTGGGGCTGCCAAGCAGGCCCCCGACGCCGCCGAGCCGGCCACGGAGATGCCCGCGGATGCCGGAGGAGACGCCGAGGTCAGCAGCGCCGAGCCGGCCACCGTCGACGAGGCCGCCGCCGACTTCGAGTCCGCCGAGTCCTCTCTCGAAGGGCTGCTCGTGGACGCCGCGGACGCGTCGGTCGCCCCCGCCCCCGATGGCGGCAGCCCCCAGACCTCGCCTGCGGCTCGGCCCTACGCCGCCGGGGGCGGTCGCTGTACGCGCGCCTGCCGGGCTCTCGCCTCCATGCGGCGATCGGCCAACCGCCTGTGTGGCCTCACGAGCCAGGACGACCCTCGCTGCGTGAACGTCGTCGACCGCCTCGAGCGGGCCGAGCAGAGGGTCAAGGCCAACTGCCCGAGCTGCTCGTCTTGACCGGTGTCTGGCACGCCTGACGTTGGCTCGAGGTCGCAGTGTAAGGGATGAGGTCATCGCCGCGTTTTCCCTTCCCACCATGCCGTCGCCGTCGCCACGTCCCCTCATCACCGTAGGAGGGACCGTTGTCCTCTTGCTGGGGGTCGCCTGCCGTTCGGCGGCCCCGCCCCCGGCCACGCTCGACAGCGAGACCACCCAGCTTCAGACCCCGGCCGGCGCGCTGGAGGCGCTCGACGCCGCCGAAGCCCAGCTCCTCGATGAGGTGGCGTTCAGCGTGCAGAGTGAGGCTGGCGGCCAGGAGGACGACGTCCCCAACGCCGGGACTTCGGTCGATGCTGCCACGAGTCCGAAAGCGACGGCCGTGTCGCGGCAGCCCCGAGGTCGGTGCACCCGAGCCTGTGCAGCCCTCGCTTCCATGGTGCGCGCGGCCGACCATTTGTGTGCGCTGACGGGCGAAGACGAAGACCGCTGTCGCAGCGCGAGAAGGCGCGTAGAGGCCGGTCGACGCATCGTCGAGAGGCACTGCCCGAGCTGCGACGCGTGATCCCAGGACCGGTCGACTCCGGCGAGCCACCGTGGCCGGGACCATCCTCTGGTTTGGGGGCTTTTCGTATGGCCCGGTCGCGCCTATCTTCTCGGCCGTGGGTTCCCATCCCCCCAAACTTTCCGGTGCCATCACCGACGTCGGTCGCGTTCGCAGCAACAACGAGGACACCTTCCTCCTGCGGCCCGACCTCGGCCTCTGGCTGGTCGCG
The DNA here is from genome assembly GCA_030426145.1 of Polyangia bacterium. Taxonomy (GTDB): domain Bacteria; phylum Myxococcota_A; class Polyangia; order Polyangiales; family Polyangiaceae; genus JAPYTK01. Next base: position 5,639 of record JAUHZF010000287.1, on the reverse strand, counting down.
GACGGGATGGGCGGTCACCAGTCCGGGGGTGTCGCCAGCGCCATGGTGCGCCTCTCCGTGGGTGACTTCTTCGAGGTGACCGACAACGGCGTGGCCTGGGACGACGCTTTCGTCCAACCGGTCGATGCTGAACTGCCCAAGCCAGCCCGTCGCCTCGTCGCCTCCATTCGCAAGGCGAACCACGACGTCTTCGAGGCTTCTGGCGACCACGCACGGGCGCACGGCATGGGCTCCACCGTCGTTGCCTGTCACATCGATGAAGCCGAGCCCAAGCGCATGCACATCGCGCACGTGGGCGACAGCCGTTGCTACCGCATCCGGGAGCGCAAGCTCGAGCAGCTCACCTCCGACCACTCCTTGGTCAACGAGGCACGGGCCCTTGACCCGAGCATGACGGAAGAAGAGCTGGCTCGTCTCCCGCAGAACATCATCACCCGTGCCCTCGGCATGGAGCCGACGGTGGAGGTCGACGTGGGTTCGGTCGAGATCGCAAAGGGAGACACCTATCTCCTCTGCTCCGACGGGCTCAGTGGCCTCCTCTCCAACGAAGAGATGTTGGAAGCCATGGCGCTCGTCGATGACGCCAAAGAGGTGTGCGAAGTGCTGGTCGCCATGGCCAACGAGGCGGGGGGCGTCGACAACATCACGGCGCTCGCCCTCAAGGTCTAGCCCCGCCCTTCAACCACCGACAATTGGCTCTGGGGCGGTCCGCTCGCTAACCTGCCCGCGGCGCCGCGTGTCGGCGCGTCTCGGTCATGGATTCTCCGCGCCTCTTCTGGTCCGCACTGGTGACGATCATCTACGTCGCCGCCGCGGCGCTGCGTATGGATGCGCAGCGGACCCTCAGCGGTCTCGGAGCTGCGCTCGCCCTCGGGTGGCTCATCGGGGGCTTCCTGCTCGTGCGGGCACCACGCGTGGGCAGGAGTCGAATCACCGAAGCGGGACGAAGAGCGGCCCGGTGGGCCGTCGCCGGGGCGGGGATCGCCATCGCTGCCGCTCTGGCGCCGTCGGCCCCCACTTTCGTGGCCTTCGAACAGGTCGGGATCGGCTTGAGCGTCGTGGGCTCGCTTCTGGCCCTGGGCCGACTCGCTTCGCCAGAGAGCGTCGTCGTCCGGGCTCCGATCCGAGGTCGGGACGACGCGGCGATGGCGGCGGGGCTCCTTTGGGTGGCGGCCGCGGGGGCGACGATAGGAGAGGCGACCGGGATGGTTTCCCTCAGCCCGCTCGTGACCCGCTACGGCACCGTCGCGGCCGCGCTCGGGTCGATGGCGGTGACGTTGGTGGCCACCCTACGGCTCTACGCACTTCGTCGCTACGAGCTCGGCGTCGCGGAGAGGGCTGCAGCGGCGCTTTGGTTTACGCTGCTGGGCATTGCGGTCGGGCTCTTCGCCACCCTCATGGGTGTCGGCGAACCCGAGGGCGTCGTGCCACGGGCCGCCTTGATCGGAGCCCTCGCGGTCACCGGCAGCGCGATCGGCGACGATGCGGCCCGCGTCTCTCACCTGCTGCGACGGGTGGCAGCGGCGACCTTGCTCGGGGCCCCCGTTGCCTCGGCGGCCGTTTTTCTCGCCTACAAGGAGCCCACGCACGCCGGGCTCGTGCTCTTCGTGGCGACCGTCTTGGCCACCACGATGGGGTTGTTGGCGCCGCGCTTGGCCGAGTGGCTCGCCCCCGAGCGCGGACTGTGGGTTCGCGTCCTGAGGAGCGCCGTGGAGGCGGCGCAGAAGGCCGATCCACGCGAAGCGGTGATCGCGGTTCTGTCGCAGGTGCGACGGCATCTGCATCCAGAGGCGAAGGCGATGCTCTACCGCCTCTCCTCTGGAGACCGCGCCGTCGTCGACCGCGCCGGGTACCTTCACCTCGAGCCCGCCGAAGTGCCGGTGGCGTTGGTCGACCTCGTCACCGACGAGCCTTATCGGGTGCTCGCCACAGACGCCTTGCGCGCGGCCGAAGTACGCAGCCCCGAGGTGCGCGAGCTCGTGGCTTGGCTCGATCTCCAGAACGCGGGCTTCGTCGCCCTCGTATTCGATGACGAGGTCTGCGTGGGCATGCTTCTCTGGCCCCACGCGGGGCGCTCGGCGCCGCTCAGCCTCGAGGAGGTGCAGCTCGCGCGGCTCCTCGCCGATCATCTCGGGCTCGTGACGGGCGCCGCGGCAGAGCTCGCTCGCTCCCGCCAGCGCGAGCTTCGCGCGGAGGCTGCGCGTGAAGAGGCTGAGAAGCGCGTCGAGGCGCTACGCGAGGCCATGGCCCGAGGTGAAGAGCGGCAACGCGGTCTCGCCGAGGTGCTCGCTCGGTCGCTCCAGAACACCTCCTACAGCCCGACCACCGCGGCGGCTCGGGTCGAGGTCGAGCTCTCGGCCAAGGAAGGGGAGACCGTGCGTCTCGTCGCGGCTCCGGGCATCGACGCCCTCGCTTGGGCTGCGCTCGCTCATCTGGCCTCGCCCCGTCGCGATGGACCTCTCGTTTGGATCGACGGAGCCCACGCCCCCGAGCAGTCGCTCTCACGGTGGCAGGGCGACGACAGCCCGTTGGAGGCTGCCCGGGACGGGTCCCTGGTCATCTTCGACCCTCACGCGCTGGCCGCGGAGACCCAAGAGATGCTGGGGCAGGTCGGCTTCGGGGGGCTCACCGCCGTGCTCGTCATGCCCGAGATCGAACCACCGGGACTACACCCTCGCCTCGCGGAGCGGCTCGGCGAGCAGTCGGTGACGATTCCCCCCCTGTGCGAGCGCCCCGAAGACCTCCGAGCCCTCGCCCTTCACGAGCTCGCACGCCTCGGACATCATCGACGAGGCAAACCCTACGGGCTCGACCTCGAAGCCCAAGAGTTGCTCTTCGAGCACGACTGGCCCGGCAACGACCTCGAGCTTCGGGCGGTCTTGTTGCGCGCCAGCGAGGACCTCACCGGCGACGTCGTCGACGTGAGGCGCCTCTCAGCTGCCCTCGGGGACGGGGTGCGGCGCCGCAGTGGGCCCGTCGTCGTCGGGCAATGAGGGGAGGGTGACCACCCAATCGGCCGCCATGCCTTCGGGCATGCCCTCTTGCCCACTCTGCACGACCACCGACAGGACGCGGCGGTCGGGACGTCGGCGCTGCACTCGGTCGGGGATGGCCACCCGGTGACAGTGCCCGTTTCCCGCGACGATCACGACCTTGCGGCGCGGACCTTGGAGCCAGTCGGCTGCGGACTCGGCCATGGTCTCGTCCCAAGTGACCTGCGCTGCGTAGAAGTGCTCCGGGTTCATGCCGCCATGGCCGCCGCCATGGCTGCCGTGGGGGCTGTCGGGGTCACCGAATCCCATCGCGGTGAAGAAGAACCGGCGGTGGGCGGCGTTCGCGAGGTCGAGCTCGGGAAGGCTCGCTCGGGCCTCCACGCTCAGCCCCTCGATGCCCTCACGTGCGATGGCCCGCGTCAGCTCCCGCGGTGCGTTGAGGGCCAAGAGCCCCAAGCCCTGGTCGTGGCCCGTTTGCAGGAGGGGCCGGTACATCTCGAAGCCGAACCCCCAGCGCTCGTCCCAGTGGCTCACGCGCTTCAGGGTGGCAGCGTCGATGTCACCGCGACGAAACGCGTCGAGGGCCGGCTGGGCCGGGCGCTGGAACATCTCGAACCCCACCGCCCATTCGGCTTCGGGGGCGCGTGCGACGACCCCCTCGAGGATGGCGTGCTGGAGTCGATGATGTGTCGGGTCGTCGTGCTGCTCCCCGATGCACACCCCGTCGGCCTCGGCCGCGTCGTCGAGCAAGGCCTCGAGGCTGGCTTCGGTCCCTCCGTGCCTCACCTGGCTCGTTGCGGGAAGGCTGCGCGCGGCCAGGGTAGGGCCGCACGCCGTGAGGCCGACGAGCGCAACGATGACGGGGCGCATGCCCCGGACCTTAGCATCGCCAGCTCTACTCGCGACGGGGACCGAACTCCCTAACGACGCGCGGCGCCTTGGTCGCACGATGTCGTGCGACTGATGCTCGTTTACCTGGGGGTCTTCGGGGGAGCGCTGGCCCTCGGCCACTGGGCATTCGGCGCAGAGCTCCGACCGGTGGCAACCAGTCTCGTTCCCCTCGGTGTGGCCCTGGTCGCGGGCGTGGTCGCGGCGCTCACCCCCCGTCATCTCGGCCGCTGGACCTGGGGAGCCTGGGCGTTCGTCGTGGTCGGTACGTGCGCGCACTTCATGACGTTGCGTGCAGACTCCGGCAGGTCCTTCTTCGCCGACGCCGACTGTGCGCTCGCGGAGATGGCGGTGGCGGCCCTCCCCGCCATCGCCACGGTCGCGCTGTTGCGGGGCTTCGCCTACCGGACCGAGCGCGCCCTCACCGGAGGGGCAGCGGCGGCGCTGGTGGGGCTCGCGACCTTGGACCTGACTTGCCCCGCCGGCGGGGTCGGGCACGTCCTCGCCTTCCACCTCGCGCCCGCCCTGGGGGTGGTTGCGCTCGCGGCGCTGTGGCGCCGCCGAGCTCGTACGCGCACCTTCGTACCCTGAGGACGTGGCTCGTTCTCGGGCTCGTTCTCGGGCTCGTTCTCGGGCTCGTTCTCGGGCTCGTTCTCGGGCTCGTTCTCGTTGTAGGTCTCGTCCTCGAACCTGGAACCTCGAACCTGGAACCTCGAACCCGGAACCTCGAACCCGGAACCTCGAACCCGGAACCTCGAACCTGGAACCTCGAACCTGGAACCTCGAACCCGTAACCTCGAACCTGGAACCGCGAACCTGGAACCTGGAACCAGGCGAACACGAGACGCACCCCCCAGCTCCAATCGAGCCTTGGCTGAGGCCGTTCTTGTCCGAACGGCATTGGAGCTAGCCCCGTCCATGGTGTAGACCCTCTGGTCCCGTGGCGAAGCGGAAGAAAGACGCCCCGCCTCCCGTAGAGGCATTCGGAGACGGCATCGTGGCCGTCAACCGCCGGGCGAGGTTCGACTACGAGCTGGGTGACAAGTTCGAGGCGGGGCTCATGCTGGTGGGCAGCGAGGTGAAGATGCTCCGCGAGACCACCGCCGACCTCACGGAGGCCTACATCACCGTCGACAGGCGGGGTGAGGCCTGGGTGCATGGGCTGAACATCCCCGAGCGAACCGGCGCCGCATGGGGCCACAAGGGCAAACGCACGCGCAAGCTGCTGCTCAACCGCCACGAGATCGAGCAGATCAAGCGGGCGACCGAGCGCGATGGCATGACGGCCGTCGCGACCCGACTCTATTTCCGGCGTGGTCGCGCCAAGCTCGAGTTCGCGCTCGCAAGAGGCAAGGCGAAGGTGGACAAGCGCCAGAGCATCAAGGCCCGCGACGCAGATCGCGAGGCGCGGGCCGCCATTCAGCGCGGCATGCGTGGAGGCGAAGAATGAGCGTACCCCTCGAGCTCGACGGGGGCGGGGCGGCCGAGGTCACCTCGCTCGACGGGGAGCGGGCCGTGATCATGAGCGACCGCGCGGCGGCCCCCGGGTCGCGGGTGATCGCGCGCGGCCTCGGCTTCACCTACAAGCTCAAAGCCCACCGCTCGGTAAGGGTGGGTGAGCGCTTCGAGGTTCGCGGCCGCCTGTTCGACCTCACCCGCGAGGCGAGGGTGGCGCTCGAGGCGGCCGTGAAGCCGTGAATCAGCCCTTGTCGGCGATCCACTTGTTCATGAAGACGGCGCTCTTGTCCCAGCCGTCTT
>JAUHZF010000286.1 GCA_030426145.1 Polyangia bacterium | reverse complement strand
CCTGCATCCGGCTCACCCGATTGGCCGAATCCAGTCAGGAACGTGCCACCCCTGGTGCCGATGTGAGACCAGGTACGGCGGTGGTCGCCGCAAAGTTTTGTCGAGAAAGGTGACCCGCTGGCAGGTCGGGAGGCCACTGCGATGAGATGGCTCTCATGGGTGCAATGCGACTTCGACCTTGGCACGTGGTTCTCGGCGGCTTGACGCTTGTCATAGCGCTCCCCGCGGGGTGCAGCAGCGAAAGCAACACCGACACCGGTGCTGGCGCCGGCAGCAACAGCGGTGGATCGGGCGCGGGCACGACGACCAACGCCGGCGGCTCCGGCAGCGTGGGCGGCGCCTCGAGCGTCGGTGGCTCGGGAGGGTCGACCAGCACCGGCGTGCCACCGGTCCCGACGTCGACCGCCCCATGCGCAGGCAAGATCTGGGAGTGCGGCGACCTGATGGACAACGATGGGGACGGCCTCATCGACTCGCAGGACCCCGATTGCCTCGGCCCTTGTGACAACACGGAAGACAGCCTCTACGGCGGCATTCCCGGGCAGAACTCGTCGCCCTGTCGTCAGGACTGCTACTGGGACGACGATACGGGTCCCGGCAACGACGATTGTTACTGGAGCCACAAGTGCGACCCCAACTCGGTTCCGCCGAACTACTACCCCGAGCCCGACCAGGGGAGCGGCTGCGCCTACGATGTGAACGCCAACATTCCGGGCACCGGCCTCGGCTGCAGCGAGCTCTTCATGGGGCAATCGCAGGAGTGCCTCGACACCTGTGGGCCGTTGGTTCCCAATGGCTGCGATTGTTTCGGCTGCTGTGAGATCCCGGCCGACAGCAACAACTTCGTCTTCCTCGGTTCGGTCGGCGCCAATGGCAACACCGTATGTACCCTCGACAAGGTGAACGACCCCACCGTCTGCCACCCGTGTCAGCAGGTCGATCTCGAGAACGGTTGCGGCAACCCCTGCGATCCCTGTGAGCTCTGCGTCGGCAAGACCACACTCCCGCCGGAGTGCTTCCCGGGCGAGGGCGGAGCGGGCGGAGCGCCTCCCGGCAAACAATGCCCCGAGGGCATTCAGGCCTGCGGTCTCCCGTCGCAGCCGCCGTGCCCGAACGACACCTTCTGCATCACGGGTTGCTGCGTGCCGGTCCCCGGCTGAGCTGGATCACTTCACGACCGGAACACAGCAACCGGTGAGACAATAGGTTTCGGACGGGCACACTGCCTGTCCGGGGCCGCCGCACGGGGTGAGCTCGGGCGGGCACTGCGCTTCCGTGAGCCCGCCCCCTTCGCCCGTGGGGTCACAGTCATCGGGGAGCACCGTCTTGCCGAGGCAATACTCGCAGCGACCGCAGTCGTTCTGGCAGCCGGGGACCGGCGTGCATGGGTGGCAGAGGTTGGGGTCGTCGAGCGCGTCGAGGGTGCACAGGGTGCTGCCATCGAGGCCTAGCGAGCCTACGTAGACGAATCCACCGCCGGGCCGCTCGCAGCAGCCGAAGCAGTCGCAGCCATTCGGGGTGAGGGGGAGGCAGGTGTCGCTGCAGGTGTCGCTCTGAGCTTCGCTGAGCTCGGCGCACGACTGATTGGTGCCCTGCAGGTTGGCGTCTTCGTCGTAGGCGCAAGCGTCGCCTACGCTCGGCTCCGGGAAGTAGTTCGGGGGGACGGAGAGGGGATCGCAGCGGTGGTCCCAGAAGCACTGGTCGTTGCCACTCCCCGTGTCGTCGTCCCAGTAGCAGTCCTGCCGGCACGGGGCCTGGTTCTGCCCTGGAATGCCGCCGAAGAGGCTGTCTTCGGTGTTGTCACAGGGGCCGAGACACGAAGGGTCCTGTGCGTCGATGAGGCCGTCGCCGTCGTTGTCGACCAGATCGCCGCAGGCGTAGACTTTTCCGGCGCACGGGCTGACTTCGGTGGGCACGGGCTGGCCCCCCGTCCCCGTGCCCCCTCCGCCAGCCCTTCCGTCGGTCGGCACGAAGGCGACGTCGAGCACCGTATCGAGGCAGCCACCGAGGCCGGCGGCGGCCACGAGGCACATCGCGACCCGTCGACCCATGGAGGGAGCATGCGAGGATCCGAGACGGAGCACAACGAAACCTGAGCCAAAGCCGCGAGACGGCGCCACTGCGAAGAGGCCGCTCCGCGGGTATGCTCATGCTCACCTTGGTCCACGATCGCGATAGAAGCACCGCCTCCTCGACGGGAGCCGAGGTGCGTTTCGCGAGCGAGGCGGCGCTCATCGCCGCGGCGGCCAAGCGACACCCCGAGGCGGCACGGGTGATGTGGGACCGGTACGCGGTGATGGTGCGGCGTCTCATCCTGCGCACCGTGGGGCCGAGTGAGGTCGACGACTTGGTGCAGGAGAGCTTCCTCCGGCTCTTCGATTGTGTCGATCGCTTGCGCGACCCCGAGCGACTTCGGAGCTTCGTGGCGGGCGTCACCATGCGCGTGGCCCGTGAGGAGCTACGGCGTCGCAAGGCGCGGCGCTGGCTGCGGCTCACCGACGATGGCGAGCTCTCGGCGCCGCCGTCACGTCGCGGCGGCGACGTCGAGGCCTACGAGGCGCTCAACCGACTCTACGCGCTGCTCGACCGGCTCGACGCCGACACGCGCATGGTCTTCGTGCTGCGCTTCGTGGAGGAGATGCCGGCAAGCGAGGTGGCCGAGGTGCTGTCGGTGTCGCTCGCGACCGCCAAGCGGCGCATTCGTCGAGCCCAGAGCAAGGTGCTCACCGCGGCGCGGAACGACCCGTCGTTGGCCAGCTATCTGGGCGCCGAGGAGGCATCGTCGTGAAGCAGCGCGACGAGCAAGACCTAGCTCGGCTCGGCGCGCTCGGGCGGGAGCTCGAGGGCGAGGTGCTCTCGTCCGTCGACACGCTGGAGCGTCGCAGACTTCTCGCTGCGCTCGACAGGCCAGGCCGCCGCAAGCTCGACTGGCGCGTGCCAGCCTTGGCCGCGATGGTGGCGGCGGCTGCGATCCTGGTGCTCGTCTTCTGGCCGGCCGCGGCGCTCGACTACGAGGTTTCGGGCGCGACCGTCCAGCGTGGATTCGTGGAGGCCACGGCAGACACGACGGTGAGCTTCAGCGACGGAACGACGCTGATCCTTCGAAGCGGCGGCATGGCACGCGTGGCCGATGTGACGGAGGTCGGCGCGCGAATCCACGTGGAGCGTGGGCGAGCCGAGCTGTCGGTCACGCCCCGACCCGGCGCAGCTTGGGCCGTGAGCGCAGGGCCCTACGAGGTTCGGGTCACAGGGACGCAGTTCACCGTCGACTGGTCGCCCGCGTCGCGTCGCTTCTCGGTGGCGCTGTCGGAGGGCGAGGTGGTGGTCGAAGGTCCGCTGCTCGGGGATGGCCTCGTACTTCGTCCCGGGCAAACCCTCGAAGCGGTGCCCGGGGACGTTCGCGTACGTAGCTCGAGGGACCTGGCCGCATCGACCGCGAGCACCCCCACGGCGGCACCGTCTACGGCACCGGTGGCGTCGCCAGACACTGCGGACTCGGCGGCACCAGCGGATTCGGCGGAGCCAGCCGCTTCTTCGTCGCCCGAGCCTGGAGCACCCACGACCGAACCCGTCTCATGGGCGCAGCTCTTGGCCGAGGGCAAGCACGACGAGGTGATGCGGCGCGCGCGAGCGCGGGGGATCGGGAGTGTGCTCGCGAGCGGGTCTCCCGGTGAGCTCACAGCCCTAGGCGATGCCGCGCGCTACACCGGTGACGGCGCTACGGCGCGCAAAGCCCTGGAGCAGCTCCGGGCGCGGTTCAGCGGGCAGCCTGCGGCCAAGACGGCGGCTTTCTTGCTCGGACGCATGAGCGAAGGGAGCCCTGCGGCGGCCATTCGCTACTACGACCTCTACTTGAGCGAGAGCCCGGGTGGCGCCTATGCCGCTGAGGCAGAGGGTCGCAAACTGGTCTTGTCCCAAGGCAGCCCAGCCGGCGTTGCGCTTGCGCGGGCCTACCTCCGGAAGTACCCCAAGGGGCCATACGCTCCTCTCGCTCGCCAGCTGACCTCTGCTCGTTGATCGGATGCGCATTCGGCGTGCTCCTCGCCGTCCTCGCGTGGAGCCCCACGGCGCGTGCGGAGGAGCTCGTGCTGGTGGTCGCGCCCGAGGGGGCGAGCGGCGCCCTGCTCGAGACGATCTCTCGCACGGAGGGGGAGCTGCGCGCGGCAGGATTTCGGGTCGAGCGACGGGTCGGAACGTCGCTGGAGACGCTCGAGGCTCGAGCGAAAGAGGCCGACGCGTTCGCCGCGGTGGCCGTGCGCGCTGGACCTCCGCCCGAGGTGTGGGTGGTCGACCGTCTCACGGGCAAGCGCCTCCAGCGTCGTGTGGCTTACGACGATGTTCCGCCCGCCGAGCGTCCCCGCGTGCTCGCCATCCGGGCCGTCGAGCTGTTGCGTGCGAGCCTTGTCGAGGCGACGGCGCCCGAGACCCGCGATACGGTTTCGGGAGAGGTGCCCGAGGCCGCGGAGAGCCTGATCGCACCCGTCCAGAGCATCTACGGCGGGTGGACCATCGGCGTGGGGGCGGGCTTGGTGACGGGCTTCGACGGCATCGGCCCGGCCGGCAGCCCGGCGATTCACGTCGGCTGGGCCACCCCATGGGGGCTCGGACCAAGGCTGCGTTTCGTGGGACCCGCCTTCGGGCCTGCGCCGTCGGGCGAGCTCGGGCGCGCCACGATCCGGCAGGAATTCGTGCTCGCAGAGGTGGTGTGGTCGCCGGACTTGCACGGAGCAGGGTTCTCGCCCGTGACCCGAATGGCCGTCGGCGCACACCACCTCGTGGCCCAGGGCGAGGTGGCACCTCCACTCCAGGGCCGCAGGCTCGACAGTTGGTCACTGGCCCTCTCGACGGGGCTCGGGGTGGGCTACCGGCTCCACCGCTCGGTCGCCCTCACCCTCGAAGCCGATCTCCTGTGGGCCGTGCCACGCCCCGTGGTGGAGGTCGCCGGAGAACGCCTGGGGACGACCGGCCGGCCGACGCTGATGGGTACCCTCGGCGTCGTGGTTCGTTTGGACGACTGACGACGGCTGGGCCGTAGGTCGCTCTCGCGCTCGCTCTCGCTCGCATCTGCAAGATGGCCTCGCGACCTTCGGCTCGGTGGGTCACTTTGACGCTCGCATCACCGCTCCGTCGGCTTCGGCTGGGTGGCCGCTGTTCAGCCAGAAGACCGCCTGGTCGTCGAGGACCACGGCGGTAGGGGACGTTTGGTTCTCGGCGACGACTGCGCCGGGGCCTCCGCTCTTGAGCATGCGACGTACGGTGCCGTCCTCCATGTGCGCCTCGTGGGTGCCTCGCTCCACCCAGTAGAGCCACTTCCCGTCGACGCCTTCGCCGGAAGGCTCGGCGACCTCCACCGTGCTTGCACACCCTGCCGCCCATCCCAAGGACAGGACGACGGTACCGATCCCGATGCGTTCGATGCTGTTCATGCTCCTGTTCCACCGCACCACGCGCAAGGTCGTGCTCACGGATGCTGGGCGCATCCTGCTCGCGCGATGTCGCAACATCTTCGACGAGGTCGAGGGCATCCAGCGAGACCTCGACGAGGCGTCAGGCGCGATCGCCGGCGTCGTCCGGATCGGCGCGCTGGAGGTGTTCTCGATCCACCTGCTCCCCCTGGCCCTCGCGAGCCTCGTGAAGCACAACCCCGCGGTCGTGCCCCACACCTACGAGATGCATCCTGCGGACATGGCCCGCCATGTCGTGGAAGGTCGACTCGACGTGGGCTTCACCATCGGCGCGTCACCGCGCGCGGGGCTCGACATCGCTCCGTTGGGCACCTCGCCCGGGGTGGTCGTGTGCGGCCTAGCATTGGCCGCGATCATCGGAAGCACGCTTGGGCACGCTGAGGTGCGAGCTCGGGGGCCGCGATGCTGGCCGCATGCCCATCGACTTCCTCCCCAAGGTCGTTGGTGAAGGTCCCGGTGGCATCGAACCAATGAACGCCCTGCTCCAGGCCCATCACACCATAGGCCCCGACGAAACCGCTGTAGAAGGGGTCACTGGTGACGACGAAGGCGCCGAGCTTCTCCACGGGGGTCGCCGATCCTGGGACCAAGTACCAATCCGCAATGGGGGAAGCCCCCGGGGCCACCGCGTCCGGGTAGTCGTAGGGCCCGCCCAGATGACATGCGAAGACGGAACCGTAGTTCTTGGCGACGTAGTAGGCGTGCCCAGCTCCTTGGGAGTGGCCACTCACCCACCAGCTCGGCCAATCGACCCCCTCCGCAATGCCGGGGAAGGACCAGCCCGAGTCGTGGAGGTAGGCCAGCAGTCGGTCGAGGCGGCGATTGACGCTATCCTCGAACGGGACATCGAGCTCGGTGCTCACGTCCACCCCCTCGAGTACCTCACGCCGCGCGTCTCCCGAACAATTGTCCACCTGGTACCCCGGCGACTGGGGATTGCAGATGCTTTCGCTGATGCTTTGGGGATTGCTATAGGCCACCTGCAGGACGATATAGCCTTCGCCGAGGATGTCGTTGAGCCACACGCGCGAGGCGAACTTGTCGGAGGTCGGCAGATAGGGGCTGCCGAAGCTACCTCCGAAATGAACCCAGATCCCCTTGGCGGTGTCGGTGTTCGGCACGCCTACAGCGTGGAACCCGAACCCCGGACCTGGGGTCGTGGGCGAAATGTTGAAGTCCCGAATCGCGGGGTCGGTGTCGCTCGGACGGATGGCGCAGAGCGCACCGTGTTCGACATTGTGCACAGCCTCGCAAAGCGAGAGGTCGGCGAGGAGCTCCGGCGTGCCGCCGCCGCCGCCACTGCCGGTGGCAGACGCTTGAGGTTGGCCTCCACCCACGTCGTCGAGTCCCCCCGTGCCCGTCGTGGTCTCCCCCCCTGCCCCCTGGCCGGGCGGGACCGGCTCGGCCGCACCGGAGCAGCCGAGGAGAACCAGCGAGGTCAGCCATAGACAAGGCAGGATGGGCCGTCGACGGACGGACGAGGTTCGGAAGAGCGCACGGATCTCGGTGTCTGAGTGGGTCATGATGAGGTACCCCTCGGCATCGCAACTTCCATACCGTTGTCAGAATCACCAGATTCTGTCCACTTGGCGCCTCCAACATGTCTCACGCGTAGGCTGCGACATGCTTCGAGACATCGTGATGCGATGGTTGGCTCCGCGCGACGCGACGAGCTCGGCGTGCGCCTTCCCAGCCCGTAGACCTTCGCGAAGCCGCGGCGCTACCTCGCGACGCCGAACACACGCACTTCGAAGTTGCCTGCCACCGGGGCTGAGCTCAGCCAAACGACGAGCTTGTCGTTGGCCTGCACGAGGGTGGCGCCATCCTGACCGGTTGCCCACGTCGTCGGCGCGAGCCCTTCGGCTTCGTCGCGAGGAAGGGAGCCGACGACCCCATTGTTGTCGGAATGAAAGATGGCGCCCTCGGCGAGGCTGAAGCTCTGGAGCACGTCGAGGCGTGGGTCGACGTCCTTCTCGCCAGTACCGACGTCGAGTCGCGAGAGCTGAAACCCACCGAGGGTGGCATGGGTGTAGAAGAGGGTGTCGCCGTCGAGGTCGAGCCCGAGAGCTGTGGGATTCATGGCCGTCGTGAGCCACTCGTCCAAGACGGTGTCGGGGTCTCGAGCTTCCACCAGTCTGAGCCCCTTGTCCCCCGGCACCTCGAACCAGAACGCGTGCTCATCGTTGGCGACGATGGCGCTGGGTCGAAGGGCAGTCGTCGCGAGTACCGTCGGCGCAGACGGAGTCACGAGGTCGAGGCGCTCGATACGAAACCCCACTCCCTCCATGCCGATGGCGTAGGTGAGGGTGTCGCCACGGACGTGCATGGCGGACGCACGCTCCATCATGGTCGCGGGCACGACAGTGCCCTCGGCCCTTGCGATACCCCCGCCGCTGAGCCATATCGGCTCACCGTCGTGGAGCGCCACGGCTCGGGGCCCCCTCATCAGAGGTGCGACGAGCTCACCGGTCGCTCCCGAGACGAGCGGGACTTTGAGGACCCCCTCCGACGTTCCCACGTAGGCGTCGGTTTCGTCGATGACCAGAACCAACGCCTGCGTCGTCAGAGGGGCGGAGATGGCGAATGGTTGGCAGCGCCCGGCGGCACACACGCCGCCGAGGCAATCGTGCCCACACGCGCCGCAGTGCGTCGCGTCGACATCCACGTCGACCTCACAGCCGTCGGCCGCCAAGTCCTCGTTGCAGTCGCGCCAGGTGCTGGTGCACAGGCATTGACCACCATCGCAGTCGAGGTTTGGTTTGCTCTCTCGCTCCGGCAGGTCGAGCACCTGTCTGCACCCGCAAAGCGAGAGCAGCGCAAGCCACCCCATCCGCGTCATGAGGGTTCGCCTCGTTCGTCGTCCGACCGCAGCGAAGACGGCGAAATTCCCCATCGGTCGAGCCAGCGGTAAAGCGAGGCACGGCCGACGCCGAGGGCGCGCGCAGCGGACCTCAGGTTGCCGTCGTGGGCACGAATGGCTGCGACCACCTCGTCTCGCGCGGGCTTGGGCTTGGACCGTGTCGGCGTCGTCGCGGGGCGGGTGCTCTCTCTCCGGGCCAGGCGGGCCGCGACGTCCGGCGCGAGACGAAGCGGCCCCGCACCCGGGTCGTTGGTCATGGCCTGATGCAGCACGGACTGAAGCTCTCGTACATTCGCCGGCCAGGGGTAGCGCAACAGCGCGACCATCAGCTCAGGCGTCATCGCCCTTTCGTTCTCACCCACGATGGCGCGAGACAGGGCGACGATGTCGACCGGCCGCTCGCTCAGCGGTGGAACGTCGATGACGTAGCGAGCGATTCGACTGTGGAGATCGGGGCGAAATCTGCCCTCCTGAACCGCCACGTCGAGCGAAACGTGGGTCGCCGTCACCACCCGTGCCTGCGACCGACGGAGCTGCTCCTCGCCCACACGACGATACTCACCTTGCTCGAGGAGTCGGAGAAGAGCCGCTTGCAGTGCTGGGGTCGCATCGGCGATCTCGTCGAGAAAGAGGGTGCCGCCGGCCGCCTCCTCGACCAGCCCTGCTCGCTGTGACGTCGCCCCGGAGAAGGCGCCCTGGGTATGCCCGAAGAGCTCGCTCAGAACGAGCGTGTCGGCGAGTGCCGCGCAGTTGACCGGCACGAATGCGCCGGACGACTGGCTCGCGCGATGAACCTCTCGCGCGATGAGCTCTTTCCCCACCCCAGGCGGCCCCTGAATGAGGGTCGCGGTTGGCTGCGTCGCGGCCCGGTGAGCGCTCCTCACTGCGTGGAGCATGGCAACGCTGCTTGCGACGAGCGATTCGTCCTTGGGCTCCACGAGCAGCCTCTGTGTGAAATGCAGCAGCAGGACGATGTTCCCCATCTGGATCGCATCGCCGGGAACGACGTCGGCCTTCGCCACTGGCTCACCGTTGACGAATGTTCCATTGCGACTCCCGCGATCCTCGAGACGCACACCGTCCCGGGTCGTCGCCAGGGTCACGTGCTGGCGCGACAGGCCTCGGTCGTCGAGCACACCGAGACCAAACTGTCGTCCACCTCGACCGATGGTCATCGGCGCACCTTGCTCGAGGACGTGCTTTATGCCGACGAACTCCGGATTCGGATGCGCGGCCACGGTGAGGGCCAGGCGCACCGGAGGGTCCGACGCCGTGGCGTTCACGCCCCCCACACTGATCGTCGTTTCGCCCTCCATGCTCACCATGTCCAATTGAAGTGCAGGCCCTGTGGGCTGAGGGTGGCCGATGCGGAGGGTGGCTCCGTGTCGCCGGGCGACGTCAACACCACGACGAGTCCCACCGAAGCGAGAGCCCCACCAGCGATGAAGCTGACCGTGGATAAGGTCGACTGCGTCTCGGCTTCGTTACCGAGCGCGGCTCCAGCCTCATCGCACACGCCGGGCTGCGCCGAGGAGCACTGGTCGGCGGCGGAGTCGTTCGACGCATTGGCCATCAGCCCGAGCGCACCGCCGCCGATGAGGCCGCCCACACCGACGCCGAACACCGACCAGCCAATGGTGGGTTGGACCCAGCTCTGGTCGGTGAGCACCACGATCTCAGGGGGCACCTGAGGTCGGGGCGGGATTTCCAACCCCAATCGCACCACGTCGCCTGCCACCACACTGAAGGGCTTCACCGACGACTCGCCCGACGGGGTGAGAAGGGTGAGTGTGTGGTCTCCGGGGTCGACCACGATGGTGGTCCACCGACCGGTGAGCGCAACCGGGCGTTCGTCGATGCGAACCGTGGGATTGGATGCGGTGACTCGAAGCTCGACGGTCGCGGTCACCAGCTCGATCTCGGAGAGAATGCGCTGCAGCTCCTTCACGCGCCCGGGCTCCGCGCCCGGGTCGTCGATGTAGCGGCGATAGGCCTCCGCAGCTTCGGCGTTGCGCCCGAGATGTCGCAGGGTGGTGCCGATGTTGACCAGGAGCTTGGGACTTGGATAGAGGGCGTAGGCGCGCTCGAATCTGTCGAGGGCGGTGACGAAGTCGAGCTCCCCCATCGCACCGACCCCGTCTCGGAGTAGCGCCCCGGCACGCGCCTTCGGCGGTGGCGTGGACGTGTCGTCGTCCGCATGGACAGCCACCGACCACAGAAACACGAAGACCGAGCAAACGCCGCAGACCAGGGACCTCAAAGCGACTCCTCAATCGGACCGAACCGGGATTTCGGCGGCGGCGCGGAAGGTGCGGCCGGAGCAGACGCCGCCGGAGCGGGGACGGATGGCGTGGGGCTCGGTGAGAACCGAGGCGGGGGCGGCGCGACGAGCGACGGCGGCGCTGGACGCCCTGTGGGTCGACGCTGCTCCGGAGTCTCCGAGGGGGTCGGTGGGCTCGCCTCGGCGACGGGCTCCAACGGTGTCACCTCGGGAGGCTGCGGTGACGATGTCGAACCCATCGCCGAAGGCCGCGCGCTGGACGTCGACGACGTGGTGGCTTCCCGCGGCGGCGCTGCGAAGACAAAAGCTGCGGCCGCGCCGACCACCAATCCCGCCAGTGGGAGCCAGCGCGGAACCTTGCTTCGGGCGCGGTCGACGACCACCTCCTGTGTGACGGTGGGTGAGGTTAGCGAAGCCGTCTCATCGTCGAGGACCATGCGCTCGGCAGCAGGCTCGAAGGCCGCGGCCATGGACGCCGTGAGGTGGATGATGCGGTCGATGTTGGCATCGCTCGCCGACGTGCCCAGGTGACGTAGAGCCACGGCCAGGCTGGAGAGGCTCGGGTAGCGCCGGGCTGGATCACGCTCGAGGCAGCGAAGGATGATGTCTTCGAGGTCGGAAGGGGCGTCCGCGCGCTCCGCGCGCAGGGCCGTGGGAGCTTCCGTGAGAATCATGGCGTAGTACTCGCCGGCATCCGTAGCAGGGAAAGCTGAATGCCCGGTCAGCATCTTGTGGAGGATGAGGCCGATGGCCCAGATGTCGGTGCGGTGATCTGCGCGTTTCGTGTCACGTAGCTGCTCGGGCGAGATGTAGCCCGGGGTGCCGAGCGTCGCGCCGGTGGCGGTCAACGACGTGGGGTCGTCGCCAGTCAACTTCGGCATGCGCTTGGCGAGGCCGAAGTCGAGCACCTTCGCGACCCGCGCACCTCCATCGCCCGTCCGCTGTACGAAGACGTTCGACGGCTTCAGGTCGCGGTGCACCACCCCGAGGGCGTGGGCCTCCGCGACCCCTTCGATGATCTGAAGCAGCAGGTCGACGGCGTCGGTGACCTGCATCGGCGCCTCACGTGCGATCAACTTCGTGAGCGTCTCTCCTTCGAGCAGCTCCATCGCGATGAACACGGTGCCGTCGGGCGTGCACCCCGTCTCGAAGACGTCGGGAATATGACGGCTTCGCACCTCCGCAATGATTGCGGCTTCGCGCGTGAGGCGCGAGCCGTGTTGCTCGGAGCTGCCCAAGACCATCTTCAAGGCGCACCGCTGACCATCGGTACACCGGCGGGCCTCCCAAACCTCACCCATGCCGCCCCGGCCAAGAAGCGCGATGAGCTCGTAGTCGCCCAGCAGAGCACCGGGGACGAAAGCCTGGTCGGGCAGGACCATACCCCAACATACTAGAGCTTGCGTTGGGGCGTGGTCCATCCACGCAGCCACATGTCTCGAGACATGGCCTGAGACACTGGAAGCCTCGTGGCGTGCGCGTAAGTTCCCGCAAGTACATGCCCCGCTGGACGCAAAGCCGATGGCATCACGGCTGCAACGTCGAGGGTCATGAACGTCTGCAACCGTGCACACTACGCCTCTCTGCTCTTCCTCGCCGCGGCCTTGCCTCTGGGCCCGGTCGCCTGTGTGGATGACTCCCCGTCCAACTCCGGAACGTCGACGTCATCAGGCGCAGGGGCGTCAGGGGGAGGTGGCGCTGCGTCTACCACCTCGGGCGGCGGTCACGACGCATCGGGCGGGGGCGGG
>JAUHZF010000285.1 GCA_030426145.1 Polyangia bacterium | reverse complement strand
CGCGTCGCCGGCCTGGTGCTGGTGGCCGTCGGGGTCGGCGCCTCGGCCGAGGTGGGACTGCGCCTGCTCGAGCGTGACCGCGACCTCGTTGCCCTGGTCGTCGACCAGCCGTACGTCGTGCACATAGAAGCGCATGTCCTTGACCGTGAGGGCCGACATCGTGGCGCCGAGGCCCGTGTACTCGGTGCCGCAGGCGAACGCCTGTCCCCCAACCTCGGCCGTGAAGGCCACGGCCACCTCGGTCGCGGTGGGCGGGTTGTCTGTATCGTCGTCGCCGCACCCAGCGAGGGTGAGGAGAGCGATGCTCGCCATCGAGAAGAGGGACCCAAGTCGTCGCGAAGTCATCATCTGTCACCCTGAGGTAGCACTCGTTCTGAGAAGACGCCGTGCGGCATGTTGTCGCATGCGGCATGTTGTCGCACCGATGAAGAAGCAGCTCGCACTGACCCCGATCCACGAAGTTCAAGGCGGAGGGCTCCTTTCGCCGCTCGCCAACCAGCCCGTCCGCATTCAGGGGGTGGTCACAGGGCGCACCCGGCGCGGCTACTTCGTGCAGTCGCCGGAGCGCTCCCCCGACGATCGGCGCTCCGACGCAATCTTCGTCTACAGCCCCCGTCGCAAAGCGAGGACGGGCTCCCTGGTGGAGGTGAAGGGGGTCGTCGTCGACTATCGGCGGTCGGAGACGGATCGGCCCACCACCCAGCTCAAGCCCTTCGAGATCCAGCGTTTGAGCAAGCGAGGGCCCCGCGTCGAGCCGGTGTGGCTCACCGCCGAGCTCCTTCACGGCGCCGACCTCGCGCAGCTGCTCAATGGACTCGAAGGGATGCTGGTCGGGATCCCCGAGGGGTCGACCTTCGCCGCCCCGAGCAATCCCTTCGGCGACTACGTGTGCATCCCTCCCGGGCTCGAGGGCCTGCGGGCCGACAACGGCGGCATGCTCATCGACCCGGCCGAGCCCGAGCGCTGGCTCCCCGGCTTCCGCATCACGCGCTACGACGAAGCCCCTCGCCTCAACGTCGGGGCCAAGCTCCTCAGCCCGGCCATCGGCCCACTGAACTTTCGTGCCGATTCGTTTCAGATCGCGCTCCAGGGCGAGATCACCTTCGAGAACCGCTCCGTCGTTCCGCGCTCGTTCGAGCCCGCCGGCGACGACCGGGTCACGATCATGACGCTCAACGGGTTCAACCTCGACGTGCACGTCGAGAACCCCGAGCTGGTCGGCGACCCCGACCGCGACGTCGACGACGACAAACGCTACGGGCGCTTCGAGCTGCTCGCGGCGGCGATCGTGAAGCAGGCGGGCGCGCCCGACATCGTGGCGCTGCAAGAGATCCAGGACAACGACGGAGCCGAGATCACCGACGTCGTCGACGCCAGCGAAACCTACGAGCAGCTCATCGAGGACATTCGTTGGCTCGAGGGTCCCAGCTACGCGTGGGCCGACATCCCGCCCAAGCCCGGCGCCGACGGCGGCCAGCCGGGGGGCAACATCCGCAACGCCTTCTTGTACAACCCGGAGCGCGTCGAGCTCGTCGACGGGAGCCTTCGAAGGCTTGGTGAAGACGACCCCGCCTTCGACGACTCGCGCAAGCCCCTGATGGCCCGCTTCAGGTTCCGCGACGCCGAGATCGACGTCGTGAACGTTCACCTCGCGTCCAAACGACACCAGGCCGGCCTCTTCGCCCCCAAAAACCCTGGACACGACCCTAGGGAGCCGATCCGGCTCGCCCAAGCACGCCTCGTGCGGCAGGCGCTCTCGAACGCGGGGGACTACTACGTCACGGGCGACTTCAACGACTTCGAGTTCAGTGCCACGCTCCGCGAGCTCTGCGGCGACGATGGCACCAACATGGTGGAGCGCCTGCCCCCGAACACGCGCTTCGACTACAACCACCGCGGTCAGCTGCAGGTCTTGATGCACGGCATCGTGCCCACCCGCGCGGTCGAAGCCGGCGCCGTGGACTACCAGATCCTCCACGGCAACGAACTCATCGGGGTCCAGCCTGGCGCCGCCTCTGGCAAGGCGAGCGATCACGCCTACGTGATGGCGAGCATTCGCCTCGGTCACGCCTGAGGGGTCAGACACACCCCTCGAGGCGTGCGGCATGTTGTCGCAGGGAGCCTCGAAGCGTGGACGGGCTGGGCACGGTGCCGCTAGGCCTAACGCCTCGGCATGGTCTACCTGCGGCAGAGCATCCGCGCTCTCGTGATGGTCGCGCTGGTGGTGGTAGCGCGCCCCGTGCGTGCCCATCACGGGCCCGCGGCGCCGGCGATGGAGCCTGCGGTAGGTCTCTTGCCCCAGACGGGCGCGACCACGCAGCCTCGCTCCCGGGTCTCGGTCGTGACGCGCTACCTGCGACTCCCGGACCAGACGCCGAGCTACAGCATGCCCATCGCGCGGGCAGGCGATCACGTCGGTGTGCTGGAGGTCGGCTACACCCAGGCCTTCAGCGAGCGCGCGACCATGACCATGTCCCTCCCCCTCCTTCTCCGGGCGCCAGAAGACGTGCCGAGCGAGGATCCACGCGTCGGTATCGGCGACCTTCGCCTCGGCACGCGCGTCTACCCGTGGCTCGGCGAGCAGGGCAGCCTCAGTCTGGCCCTCGACCTCTCCCTCCCCACGGCAGGCCTCCGCCGCGACGATGCAGACATCGCCTTCGGCACCGGAGACTTCATCCCTCGCGCCGCATGGCTCTTCACCCACGCCCTGGGCGAGGGCTGGGCACGATTCGGGGTCAGCGCCGAGGGCGGAGTGTCGGGGGCCCTGAGGCCGGATGGCAACACCGTGCTCGACCACGGGCTGGCCGCGAGCTGGACCCCGCTCTCGATGTTCGCGCTCTTCGTGGGGGCTCGCGCCCGGACCTTTCTCCGCGACGACGACGCTGGTCTCGCAGCGCTACGCGCCTTTCCGCGCATGGCGGGAGATACGCTGGTGACCATCAGCCCCGGGATTCGCTTCTTTCCCATCCCCGACGTCGTCCTGACGGCTGGCCCCCGGCTCCCCCTCACGACTGCCCGCGACGACGAGGGTTCGGTGACCTTGCGCCTCGACGTACTGTTGTGAACCCGACGACGGGTCGCTGGGCGGACGACGATCGCAGAACCTCGAACCTCGAACCTCGAACCTCGAACCTCGAACCTCGAACCTCGAACCTCGAACCTCGAACCTCGAACCTCGAACCTCGAACCTCGAACGAGAAGGTCGCCCCTACGTGGCCGGCGCCTCCAGGAAGGCGTCGGCGAGGGCGTCCATGACGACGCGAACCCGACTCACGCAGCGCAGCTCGGGGTGGGTCAGGAGCCAGGCGCTGCGCGTGAGGTCCTCGAGGCTCTCGCGATACTCCTCCAGCTCCACGAGCGAGGGCTCCAGCTCCGCGAGGCGCTCTGGAAAGACGGCCACCCCCATGCCCACCCGGAGCAGCTCGCGGAGGGTTGGCACCGACCCCGTGGTCGCGACCACGTGTTCAGCGTGATGGCGTTCCCACGCCACGCGATCCGGCATCTTCAATCCTTCACCCGAGGTGACCCACCGTCGTGCGCGGCAGGCATCGCGGGTGCCGTAGACACCATAGCGGACCGGGAAGAGCCTCCTTCCCCACAGGCTCTCAGGCGCCGCCTGAACCACGCTGAAGGACAGATCCACCTCGCGCCGGCGAACACTCGGACCGCGGTCATCGATGACCAGTCGTAGGTGGAGCTCCGGGTAACGCGCCGTCACCTCCGCCAGGGGACGCGCCAGCAGCGTCATCGCCCCCTCCACGGTGGTGAGACTCACTTCTCCTGCCGGCGAGGTCGTGTCTTCTCGGAGTTGCCGCGTGACCTGCTCTACGGAGCGGCTGGTCTGCGCGGCCACCGCGGCCAGCGCCTCCCCCGCTTCGGTGAGACGCCCGCGCCCCGACTGGATGCACGTGATCCCGAGCGCCCGCTCGAGCTGACCCAAGCGGCGGTAGACGGTGGAGGTGCTCGTCCCCAGCTCGCGGGCGGCGCGCCCCGCCGTGCCGAGTCGCCCCAGCGCCTCGAGGTAGCGCAGGTCATCCCACGAGATCTGCTCACCAGCCATACCATCAGGTCTTGGACGGCGGGCCAGCCGAGGCAAGTCACTCGGAGGGGAAGCTGCCGGTGAAGCGAACCAGCGCGAACGGATCGGGGTCTTCTTCGAGCGCGTAGCGAACGGCCTGCCCATTGAGGAGGTACAAACCCTCCGGCGTCGAGACGACGTCGGTGAGGCCGTTGGGGAGTGACACTTCGCGCGCGCTGGCCGTCGACCAATCGCCGAGGGTCGGGGTGATCTCGACCAACTCGCTCGAGAAGACCACATAGGCCTTGCCATCGTGCAGCGTCATGCCGTCGGCGCCCGACAGAAAGGTGATGTCCCCGAAGCTGCCGTCGATGTCGACCTCGGTCACGGCCTTCGTCGTCAAGTCGACGCGAACGAGCCGGGACGGCAGGTAGATGGCCACGAGCAAAGCGCTCTGGTCGGGGGTGACCACGGCCGCGTTCTGCCCGATGATCGACGCCTCGAGCTCGTCGTCCTCGACGAAGGGGGTGGCGGCCCCATCCCCCGGCCCGATGCGATAGACGCGCCCGAAGTCACGGTCGACCACGTAGACCGTGCCGTCATCCGCGACGGTGACGTCGGTACAGGTCGCTTCCGCATAGGCCTCCCCCAGGGGATAGACGGCCTCGCGCGCGCCCGTGGCCAGGTCGAAGCGCCAGACGTAACCGTCGTAGGCGGGATCTGCGTTCGTCCCGCGCAGATCCTCCATCGCACAGACCCATAGCTTCCGTTGTGTAGGGTCGATCGCCATGCCGAGGGTCCACCAAGCGCCCGGCGCGGTCTCGACGAAGATCGTCTCGTCGAGGCCGCTCTGCGCATCGACCCGGTGCACGCTCCCGTCGCCGAGGCTGCCCACATAGAAGGCGTGCCCCTGCGGGTCGTAGATGCCGCCCTCGGGCCAGGTCGCCTCGAGGGCGTAGCGCTCGCGAAAGGTCTTCGGCATCGGAGCGCCACCAGCGCCACCCCCGCCCGCCGTCGACGTCGAGGCGCCCCCCACGCCAACCGTCGTCGTCGCGGTCGGCTCACCCCCACTGCCTCCGCCGCCAGTGGTACCCGCAAAGGGCACCTCACTTCCGCATGCGACGAGCAGCGCTCCAAGCCCAATCAGCGATGGCGTCTTCATGGCTGCGACACTGGCCACGGGATGCGGCTCGGGCAACTCCGACATCTGGGAGCGTCATTCGCAAATCTGGGAGGTCGTGGCCCTTCATCGGGGCACGGGGTACTTGGCGAGCTTTCGTTGGAGGGAGCGGCGGTGCACGCCGAGCAGCCGCGCCGCCTGCGAGATGTTGCCACCACAGTCTTGGAGCACGCGGTGGATGTGCTCCCATTCGACGCGGGCCAGGGTCGGGACCTCGTTCGGCGGGTTGACTTTGGCGTCCTCGGAGGAGGCTTCTTTGCGCGCGAAGGCGCGCTCGATGTCGTCGACGTCGGCGGGCTTCGTGAGGTAGTGCGTGGCTCCGGCCTTCACCGCCTCGACTGCAGTCGCGATGCTGCCGTAGCCCGTGAGCATCACCGCATTGGTCGTGGGGTCGACGGCCAGCAACGCCTCGAGCAGCTCGAGGCCCGAGGGGCCGGGCATGCGCAGGTCGAGCACGGCGTACTCGGGGCTGTCCTGCTTCGCGCTCGCCAAAGCCTCGGAGGCGTTCGACGCCTCACGGACGTCGTAGCCACGGCGCGTGAGTGCGCGTGCGAGGCGTTCGCGGTAGCGCTCGTCGTCATCCACGACGAGCACGCTCGGTGCTGCTTCTTGCGTCATGATGTCGCCCCCGGCAGATGCAACGAGGTGGTGGTACCGCCCCCGGGGCTGGAGTCGATCTCGAGTCGCCCTCCGAGTCGGTCGGCGAGGGCCTGCGCCAGGAAGAGGCCGAGTCCCATGCCCTCGCCGGCCGCCTTGGTGGTGAAGAAGGGCTCGCGCGCTCGGCGCAAGACCACTTCGTCCATCCCCGATCCTCCGTCCTCGACCACGAAGCGCACGGTGTGCCCTTCTCGCAAGGCCGACAACGAGACCTCCCCGTCCTCGGGAGAAGCATCGAACGCATTGTCCACGAGGTCGCTCAGCACCCGCACCGTTCGTTCCCGGGGCACCTCGACCGTTCCTGAGGTCGCCTCGAGACGGAGGCGTTCGCGCCGGCCCTCGGGCTGGATGGCGACGACCTGCTCCAAGAGGTTCGCAACCTCGACCACGGAGAGCGTCTCGCCCCCGACGTCGGCCGCTTCGGTGTTCATCTGATCGAGGATGCGGCGACAGCGCGCGACCTCCTCGCGGATGAGGCGTGCGTCCTCGGCCAAGGCGGGATCCACGGCCTCGGCCGCGTGAGCGAGCTCGCTGGCCGCGATGGCGATCGTTCCGAGTGGCGTCCCCAACTCGTGGGCCGCCCCGGCCGCGAGGGTGGTGAGCGCGGCCATGTGCTCGGCTCGCGCGGCGAGCTCTCGCACTTCGGCGAGCTGCGTCTCCCGAACCCGCAGGGCCCGGGCGATCCGGGTCACGAGATAGGTGATGGCCGCCGCGGTGACGGCGAAGGCGGCGAACATGCCGTAGAGGTGCTGCGAGTAGTGACCGTGGTGGCCTTGATGCCCGCCCATGGGTTCTCCGGGCAGCAGGAATAGCCCCCCGAAACAGACGACCGAGAGCCCGACGATGGGCCAGGTCCAGCGCGAGCCGAGCACGACCGCCGCGAGGGTGGTCTGCACCATGTAGAGGATCGAAAACGGGTTGGCGGGCCCACCCGAGAGCGCGAGAAAGGCCGTGAGGAGCAGCGTATCGAAGGCCAGAACCGCAAACACCGATGGCGCGCGAGCGGCCTGTCTCCGGGAGAGCGCGACGTTGCTCACCAGCAGCAGCGACGTGAGGCCGAGGAGCGGCGCGAGCTGCACCGTCCAACCCATCAGCTGCGCCGCGGCGATCGCGACCCCGGACGACGCACCGACCAGCCAGCGCCAGCGGACCAACCAGGACAGACCCACCGACGGGGCCGCAGGTACGGTGATGTCGTTCACGCTCTCGCTTCCTCGGCACGCTGGGACATGCGTCCCGCCGCATGGGCATGTGCCGCCTCGAGCCAGCGACGCACGCTGGCGCGTTGGGAAGGTACCTCGGTGCCCAGCTGGTGCAAGAGCCCGTGCAAGAGCCGCGCGCAGAAGGCGTCGCCGGCCCCCACGCTCCGGCGCAGTGTGACCTCGGGGGGACGACGCGCCACCACGCCGAAGGGACCGACGGCGTGCGCCGTTCCGCCTCCACGCGTGACGATGAGCGTGGCGCCCGACGACAAACCGAGCGCACGGAAGGTATCGGGGAGGTCGCGCCGAAGCGACGACTGTCCGAGCATCTCGAGGTCTCGTTCACTCGCCTTGCACAGATGCGCTCGGCCGAGCAGCTTCTTCAAGCCCGCGGGTCGCGCCCGCCCACGCCAGGCCCGCGGCCGCGCGTTCAGATCGACGCTGACCACGCCGCCCCGCTGGTTCACTTCACGCGCGAGCGACGACCACACCGCGATCTGACTCGGGTCGGGATCGACGGCCGCCAGATGGAGGATGCGCACCTCAGGCGGCAAGCTCAGCTTGGGAAAGCTTCGTCCCCAGTCGGGTCGAAAGCTCACGTAGCGCTCGTGCTCGCTCTGCGTGCGCTCGATGATCACGGTCCCCGTCCGCCCGGGCCTCCGCACCACCGCTGACGTGTCGACGCCCCGGGTCTCGAGCGCACCGATCAGGGCCTCCCCCCAGGCGTCGGCGGATACGACCCCGCCCACGGCCACGGCGGCGCCGAGGGCGCGAAGCTCGAGGGCGACATTGCCCGCTGCACCGCCCACGACCGGCTGCAGCCGGGGCCCGGCCTCGAGGGCGACGCCCTCCTCGCCGAGGAGGTCCCACATCAACTCGCCCACGCAGGCGATCACGTCGCCTCTCCTCGTCCATGGGCCTGGAAGGCAGCGTCCACGAGCGCGATCGCCGCTTCGGGGTCACCGGTGAAGGGCGCGCCCGTGAGGGCGGCGCTCAGGGCGTGCCGCTGACGGGCCGCGACGGTGCTGCCCTGACCTCCGCAGTGGCGGCAGACGATGCCCCCCGCGCGCACGTCGACGATGGCCCGCGCCTTCTCGGGACAGTCGCGCCCGCATCGCACGCACGCGTCGAGCTCCAAAGCCCAACCCGCCGCAGCCAAGAGCCGAAGCCCCGCCGCGGCGAGGAGACCTTCGGCGTCGGCCTCGGGCTGGTCGAGCGCGTCGAGCAGCCCGTTCGCTTCGGACCACATGCCGAGCTCTGCGCTCCGCTGGGGGGCCGCAGAGCGCAGCCAGCGCAGCGCCTTGCCCGCCGCCTCCATGGTGGCGAGCTTCGTGATCACGCCGATGCGCGGTCGGAGCAGGCTCGCTTCGACCAGCGTGCCGAGCTCACGGTCGCGTACCACGTCGATCCCGACGCGCAGCAGATGCACCGGCTCGAGGGCAGAGAACCGCTTCTGACTGCGACGCGCGCCTCGAGCGACGGCCGAGACCGCACCGTGCTCCTCGGTGAAGAGATGCACGATGTCGTCCGACTCGCGAAAGGGCACCCGACGCACCAGCAGGGCGTCGGTGGTCAGCCGCTCTTTGGCGAGACGGGCATGCGCCATGATGGACGGAGCATAGGCCCGTGCGTCCGGAGGAGCACGGTCGCGTTCGTCGGACCCACACGGTCAACCCAGCCGATCAACCCAGCCGATCAACCCAACCGGACGGACGCCACGTCGGCGGCCGACAGCTCGTTGGGGCGGTCGTGGCCGCGTGGCCGCAGCACGATGCTGATGGCCACGGTGAAGAGCACGAGCAGCAGCACGAAGGCCACCGCGACGCCCAAGCGGCGGGAGCCACGTCGCTGGACCGGGGTCGCGATCGGCAGGGGCTCGACGGAGACGACGCGACGCGCAGCGGTGTAGCGCGCGAGCACGTCGTCGGGAGCGAGGCCCACCGCGCGGGCATAAGCCTTGAGGAAGCCGCGGGTGAAAACCTCACCAGGAAGGTCGTCGAAGTGGTCGGCTTCGATGCGCTCGATGGCGCTGGTGGGGATGCGCGTGGCGCGTGCGACCTCACCGATGCTCATGGAGCGCGCCTGTCGGCTGCGCCGCAGGAATGCACCAATTGAGTCATTTCGAGTCGTGGCCATCGGCGGCCGCGATTGAAACCACTAATCCGGCCGCTCCGCAAGGTGGATCTTGCGTACGCCACCCTACATCCGTGCACGTATTCGACGCGACGCGTCGTCCCGCGCGTCATTCGCTGCGGGCGAGGCGCGCTGCGCACTTCTTCCCGACGTCGCTCATCTTGCCGAGATCACGACACTTCTCGAGATCAGCGCGCATCTCCTTCACCATGCCGAGCTGCTTCTGAACACGCGCTCTCTCCCAGAAGGCGACCTGCAGACGATTGCACGCGCCCTCCTCGATTCCCACCGCACGGGTGAAAGCCTGGCGCGCTGCCTTGAGCTGCTTCTTCTTCTGGTAGGCCACACCGAGCCGGTAGTGACCGACGCAGAAGAGCGGCTGTGCGGCGACGGCCCGCTTCAACGCCGGGATGGCGTCGTCGACCCTGTCCGCCTCGAGCAGCGCCCACCCGAGGTTGCCCCACGCCTTCTCGGGCGACGCGTAGAGCATGTCCTTGCTCAGGGGCTCGAGAACCTCGATGGCCTCGCTCGGCCGATTCATGTGCACGAGGACCACGCCGAGGGCGTTCTGTGCGTCCCGCATCTCGGGCTTGGCCTCGAGCGCCACGCGGATGAACTCCTCGGCCTTCTCGTACCGGCAGTCGGTGGAGTGCTCGTCCTGCGCGCAGAACACCAGCATGACCATCGCACCGAGGTAGGCGGCGTCGGCGTTGCCGTCGTCGCGCTCGAGCGCCTTCTCGACGTGCTCGAGGGTGAGGCGGTACTTCTGGCGGCCGAAGGCGTCGCTCGCGAGCCCGTATTCGGCCTCGGCGACCTTGACGTCCTCCGCGGAAGGCCCCGTCCACATACACCCCGGTACCAGGGTGGTCAGCACCAGGAGCAGCGCCCCCCACGACAGCCGCACGAAGATCGGTCGCATGAGCATCCCCTGCCCGACCCGTCTCGATCGGGCCAAGTTTTTGGGCGCTCAGCCGCCGGGGTGATCGAAGGCGCAGCGAAATCCGATGCCGTGGCTGCGGGCATCGGGCTCGGTCTTGTAGCGCCACGCAGGGCGCGCCCAAGAGGGTCGCATGCCATTGAAGCCACCGCCCCGCACGACGCGCTTTTCGCCGGTGGCCGGCCCCGTGGGATCGGTGAGCTCCTCGGAGCCGTAGGGCCCATACCAGTCGCCCGTCCACTCCCAGACGTTTCCTGCGAGGTCGTGGATCCCACCCTCCGACACGCCAGCGGGGAAGCTCTTCACCGGCGCCGTACCCACGAAACCATCATCGCCTTCGTACATCTGGCCGTAGACCTTCATCCCCTGCTCCTTCTGCCAAGCCACGTGCTCGTCACCAGCGGCGTTGAGTCGCGTGGCGTCGGGCTCGGCTTCGCCCCAGGGGTACTTGCGCTGGCTCGGTCCGCGCGCCGCGAACTCCCACTCGGCTTCGGTCGGCAGGCGACCGCCCTGAGCGCGGCAATAGGCCAACGCCTCCTGATGGGTCACGCAGTTGATGGGGTGCTTCGCCTTGCCCTCCACGCCGAAGGTACACAACGAGCTGAACGCCTTCTTCTTGGCGTCGTCGTCGAGCCCCGCGAAGGAGACGGTCGTGAGCGGCTTGGGGCATTTGCCCGCCTTCAGGCACGCGCCGTAGGCCTCGACCGTGACCTCGTTCTCGTCGAGGCAATAGGGAGACACCTTCACCGAGTGGGTCGGGCGCACGTCTTCGCCGAGATCTTCTTCGGCCGAGCCCATGAACATGCTGCCCCCGTCGACGGCTTGGGTGCCGGCCGGGCAGCTCTTCGGGGCGGCGGGGGTGGTCGTGGTGGGGGCGACCTCAGCCACACTGCCCGAGGGCGCCGTAGCCTCGGTCGGATCGTCCGGATCCATCATCATGAACGCGGCGATGCCACCGGCGAGCACAAGCCCGAGCGCGATCGGCACCACCTTGGCCACCGAAGAAGAAGAGCGCGGACGTGCCTGCTCGATCTCCGTGCCGCCCACCGACCCCGAGGTCGCACCGGGCGTGAGGGCGGTGATGGCAGGTTGCATGGCCTGGGCCGGCATGGGGGCCGCACCAATCGTCTGTGCGTTGGTGAAGGCGTTGGTCGCTCGGCCGTCGATGAGGTCGGCCAGCGCCTGCGTGCAGACGCCCCCATCCGGAAAACGCTGACTCGGATCCCGCACCACACAGCGCGCAAACCAGGTGTCGAAGCCGGGGGGGAGAAGTCCCGCCGCCCCGAAAGAAGCCGCCCGTTCGCTGGCCGGCGCGATGGGCTCGAGCACCACCTCGCGCAGCAGCTGACTCATGGTCTCGTTGGCCGACACCCAGTACGACCGCCCCGTGAGCAGGTGGAAGGCGATGAGCCCCAGCGGCCACACGTCGCTCTGCGGTCCGATGCGCCCCGCGCGATCGGTCTGCTCTGGCGCCATGTAGAGGGGCGTGCCCATCGGTTGGGTGCCGTCGTTGGTGCGCTCGGCGACGAGCTTGGCGATGCCGAAGTCGAGGATTTTGACCGTGAAGGGCACCCCCTCGCGCCGCGACGTGGCGACGAAGATGTTCTCCGGCTTGAGGTCGCGGTGCACGATGCCTTGCCCATGGGCACGGCCGAGCGCGTGGCCGACCTGCTTGAAGATCTCCTTCACCTCTGGAGCTGGCAGCGCTCCACGGCGCTGAACGACGTCGGCCAGCTCCTCGCCCTCGAGAAACTCCATGACGAGGTAAGGCGCCCCCGAGGCCTCATCGATGCCGGCGCTCACCACCTCCACCACGTGATCGCTGGCGACCTTGCTGCCCACGCGGGCTTCGAGAATGAAACGCTCGCGTGCACGCTCGTTGGCGGCGAGGTTGGCCGACATGACCTTCATCGCGCGCCGCTTGCCGGTCGATAGCTGCTCGACGGTGTAGACCGAGCCCATACCGCCGGACGCGAGGTGCTCCACGACCCGAAAGTCTCCACCCACCACGCTTCCCGGTTCGATCGCCATGATTCTCGTGTCCTTATGCCGTTGTAGACCCGTGGTCACGGTAACCCGGAAAGAGATTCTCCCCAAAAGGTTGCACACTGAACACCGGAACAGTATGTTCAGGCCTCGAGAGTGATACACCCCTCTCCTTCACGCCGCGCTCTCCACACGAGCAGCCCGTGGCGCTGGTGACGACATGCAAGACGACAAGCGGAAGCAGAAGAACAAGGAGCTCGAG
>JAUHZF010000284.1 GCA_030426145.1 Polyangia bacterium | reverse complement strand
CTGCGTCGCGGTCATGTGTTCTCCCCTCGCCCCGTCGGCATCATGGTCATCTGCCCCGACACGACAAAAGGCAGCGCCCTGAGGCATACGTCGGGGAGACCGTGCGTGACCGTGGGACCGAACATGTTGGCGTAACTCCGCATCGCCCGAACCGCCACCGCGGGGTCCCCCGCGCAGAGCAAGCCCGCGCGAACCGACGCGCGCAGCACCCGACGGCGAACGGCGGCGCCATCCGGGGTGTCGTCGAGCCCAGGGGCGAGGTCTTCGATTTCGAGTCGAACGTCGGAGGGGAGCGCCTCATCGAGTCGACGATGGAGATCCGCCATGACGGGGTCGTTGGCCGGCGGCTGCCGCTTCGCGATGGCGGTCGCCGCTTGGAGCAACGACGTGAGTTGAGCGTCGCTGAGGGCGTCGAGGCGGCCGAGCCCGGCCGCCACCCCTCCGAAGGCCACCTGGCCGAAGAGCGCGCCGCACACGAAGGCCTGCTCGGACGAAAGGGCGTCCCCCAGAGAGCGCGGCAAGACGAGCGTGGGCTCCCGCCCGAGCTCGACCGCAGGGGCCACGCGTGAGGTAGCGATGCGAAGCGAGTAACGCTCGACGCCCATGACGCGCGCTGCCCGGCTTACCTCTTCGATGAGGGACGCCGGGGGTTCATCGGGATGCACGCCGTAGCGGCCCAGGTCTACGGGAAAGACCTGGCCGAGCTCCGGGTCGATGGCGGCGAGGAGCTGGGCCGAGGGCTCGGCCAAATCGGGGTAGAGAAGCTCGCGCGCCGCGGTGTCGAGGGCCGCCTTGGGCGCCATCGCGTAGCGCGGCCGCCGCTGCTTGTAGAAGTAGCTCTCCGCCTCCGTCGACTCTTCGAGGCCCTCGAGCACGGCTTCGGCCCGAAACGCCGTCGCTTCGTCCCCTTGCTCGAGCGCCAGCTCCCGCACGGCGCGGTAGGCGGAGAATCGCTGCGGGGCACGCAACAGCACGTCGCGTTGATACGAGAGCGCCCGTGCGGGATCGTGCTCACCCACCGCGGCCGCCAGTCGTTCGAGCGTCGGAGGATCGCTTGCGCCGAGGTCGGCGATCTTCGCCTCCTGTGCGAGCGCACCTTCTTCGTCGTTCAGCTCGTCGCGCATGAGACGGGCGAGCCGTTGCCGCATCGCCGCCACCCAGGCTACGTCGATCGCCTTGTCCAGCGCTTCGTCGAGAGCCCCCACGGCGCTGCGCCACTGGCCGCTGCGAACGGCGAGCGCGAAGAGCCGCTCGACCGCGTCACGTCCACGTTTGGGCGAGGTCACACGAGCGAGCGCCTTCATCGCGCCCTCCGAATCGCCGAGCTTCTCTTTCAGAACGGCGAGCTGAAGGAGGTCCTCGGCCCGGTCGTCTTCCGACCGGGTCGGGCTGGTGGCGAGCTGAGCGAGGCTGGTGGCCGCCGCGCCATGGTCCTCGAGCAGGATCTCGATCTCCAAGCGAGCGGCCAGGCTCCGGTCGTCCTGCACCTTGCCATCCACCTCACCGAGGGCCAGGCGAGCGCGGTCGACGTCACGAAGGCGACGGACCGACATCAGGGCCACCCGCCGCCAGGCCTCGACGGTGACCTGGTCATCGCTGTCCGGGTGCTGGGCGACCTTGGTGAGGGCGTCCACCGCGCGCGGGTACGCTAAGCTGCGCTCGTAGAGCTCGGCCACGATCATCCAGCACGAGAGACAGTCAGGCTCGATGGCCAACACGCGGTCGCACACCGCATGCGCGCGATCGACCCGGCCCTGGCGGAGGAGCTGCGCCGCCAAGGCGCTGCCGAGTGGCGCGAGCATGGCCTCGTCCTCCTCGAGCTCGAAGGCGCGGGTGAGCGCCTCGAGGTAGGCCTCGGTATCTCCGTCGCGCAACCGCGAGCGAAGCTGGCGGAGGGCATCGTAGTCCCTGGGATGGGCCCGAAGCGCCTCTGTGAGGGCGCTCTCCGGCGGACGCTTGCCACCGAGCAGCCGCAAGCAGACCGCGCGTTCGGGGCCGTCGGGGGGAAGCGCAGCCAGAGCCTGAATGGCCGACTTGCGCCGCACATCGTCCTCGAGCGCGGCAGCCACCCTCGCCTGCGCGACCAGCGCCGTGCGCCGCGGTGGCTCGGCCATGGTCGCCGCCTCGAGCGCGTCGAGCGCTTCGCGCCGCTGACCGACCTGCTCCAGCACGAGGCCGAGGTTGGTGGCGATGGTCGCGCGTAGGTGCGGGTCGAGCCCGTCCTCGGCAAGAGCCGCTCGCCAGCGGTGCGCCAATCCCGGCCGGTCATCCGCCAGCTCCAGCGCCACCTCGAGGGTGGGCATCGCCACCGGGTCGGCGGGGGCATGATCGAGCAAGATCTCGCGCGTACGCTGGGCCTCGTCCGTCCGTCCCGCGAGGTCGAAGGCCCGCGCGAGACGCCGCAGGCCGGCGATGCGGGTGGCCGGGTCGCTCGCAGCATCGACCATGTCGCGAACGATGGGCAGTGTGGCCACCGGCAGGGCCGGGCCCCACATGCTCACGATGGCGATGGCGGCGGCAGGCGTGTCGGGCTCGGCCTTGCTCGCCTCGACCACGAAGCGCGTCGCGAGCTCCCGTTCGCCACGCTCGAAAGCGCAGTGTGCCGCCCAGAGCTTGCTCCGGTGCACGCCTTCGACGCCTTCACGCCCGAGGATGTGGCTCTCCAGTTCTTCCCAGCTCGAGCACACCAAGAGCTGCCGGCGATAAGCGAGCCGCGCGAGACTTCCGCCTTCGGTCAGCGCCTGTCGGTAGCAAGCCAGGGCCCTGTTGTCTTGCGCGACGGCCTCTGCCAGACCACCACGCCAAATGGGCGCGCCGGTGGCGATCTGCTCCAGGCGCTCCCATCGCTCGTGACGCGCGAGCAGCTCCTCGAGGGCGAGCCCGACCGCGGCGTCGTTGGGTAGCATCGCGTGGGCTCGCCCCAGCGCGCCGATGGCCTCGTCGACGCGGCCGAGGTTCATCTCGAGCACCCGCGCCATCTTCTCGAGCCAGCGGGCGCGCTCGCGTTCGCTTGCACTCTGGCTCGTACCCTCCTCGAGGAGCTGGCTCAGCTCGCGGTAACGCTCCATCCGCAAGAAGGCGCGGCCCGCCGTCGCGAAGGCGCCATGGGAAGGCGGGGCCACCGCGACGGCGCGACGATGCGCAGCGACGGCCTTCTCGATCTCGCCTCGGCGCTCCTGCACGTCGGCCAAGCGTTCGAGGATCGAAGCCTGTAGCGACGGTGCCGCCGTCTGCTCTGCTTGCCGCCCCAGCGCCTCTGCCAAGGCCTCGAGGTCGTCTTGGTCGTCGAGGAGCCGCGTGACGCGCATCAGAGGCGCGGGCGGGTGCGCCATCGGCAGCCCTTCCATCTCGCGCAGCGCACGGAGCACCCGGCCCCGGTCACCAAGGTGCTCCGTGGCGAGGAGGGCGAGCAAGGAGTAGAGCCAGCCGCGACGCGCGGGCTCTTCGCATCGGGCGATCTCGGTCTCGTAGAGGTCGAGAAGATCCTGCCAGCGTCGTTGATGACGGTAGGCCCGCTCGAGCGCTTCGAAGGTGGCGAGGTCGCCCGGCTGGAGAGACAGCGCGGCCTTGAGCGTCGAGACGCCCTCGTCCCGGGTCTCCTCGTCCTTCACGAGCAGCTCCCCCGCGCGCCGAAGCGAGCGGCCCCGCTCGCGGTCGGTGCTCGCCGTCTCGGCCTCGATCTGATGCATCGCGACGAGCCGCTTGGTGTCGCCCTGCCGCTGATAGATGCGGCCCGCCCCCTCGAGGGCTGGTCCGTAGGATGGTTCCTGTTCGAGGGCTTGCTCGAACGCCACCAGGGCGCCTGCCTCGTCTCCCGTCTCGGCCCG
The DNA here is from genome assembly GCA_030426145.1 of Polyangia bacterium. Classification (GTDB taxonomy): domain Bacteria; phylum Myxococcota_A; class Polyangia; order Polyangiales; family Polyangiaceae; genus JAPYTK01. The sequence goes on along the minus strand of JAUHZF010000284.1, from coordinate 8,567 downwards.
TGCGTGGGCGATGCGCTTGAGGAGACTGGCTCGCCGGAGGGCGGATTCCTCCCGGATCAGCATGCGCTCAGCACAATCGACCACGTCCTCCCATCGCTCCACGTTCTCGTAGAGCGGCAAGAGCTGCTGGTCGCACTGCACACGCTCGGTGTCGTCCTCACAAGCGGCGCCTGCGCGCTCGAAGGCCTCTCGCGCACGTTCGGCATCACGGAGCCGGTAGCGGGCGAGCAGTCCGATGTCGTACCAACCCTCCGCCTCCTCCACCAAACCCGCCTGGATCTCGCGCTCGCGAAGGCTGATCACCTCCTCGTAGCCGCCGGTGCAGAGCGCCACCCACTCAGCTCTGAGCGCCACGAGGGGTGAGCTCGGGTTCTCGACCAGCGCGCTGGCTGCGAGTGCGCCCGCTTGGTCCTCTTCGCCGGCATTGAGGGCGTGAACGGCCGCGCGCGCGAGGTGCTCGGCGCGAATGCCGGCGTCGGTGATCACGCCGGCCAGTTTGAGCGCGTAGCCCGCGGCAAGGCCGTGCTCGCCATCGCGCCGACACAGCCTCTCGAGCGCCTCCAACGCGACCACGTTGGCCATGCCCCCATCGAGGGCCCGAAGGTAAGCGAAGCGCGCAGCCTTCGGATGCTCCGGCTCCAGCTCCAGACCCCGCTCGGTCTCGAGCACCGAACGCCAAGTGGAGTTGGTGGCCGCGCGCGCTTCGCCTTCGAGCGCGGCCAGAATCTCCGACGGGACCTGAGCCCGGAGGGCCGCCTTGCGATACGTGCGCGCCACCACCACGTCCTGGGCGCTGCGGCGAAAGGCTTGCCGTGCGGTCTCGAGGGCTTCGTTCACCTCCCCGAGCGCGCCGAGCTGGTCGGCGACCTCGCACATCACCAAGGCCGCGTCGCGGTCGTTCAACCGCGGCACCAGTCCTCGAAGCCAGATCACCACGCGCTGCGCGCGGCTGCGCTCCCGCGGTGTCGCCGCGCGTCCGTCGAGGGTGATCTCCTCGCCCTCGAGAATGCTGGAGGCGTCGAGGTCGATGGCCTCCTCGGCCGTCTCGTCTTCCTCCGCGATGGGCTGATGTTCGCTCACGCTCGGTCCGTGGTCTCCCGCTGGGCGTGGCCACGCACAGGGGTCCGGGATTGTGCCACAGCCGTGAGAATGCGAAAGCTCGGCCATGTCGTGGCGGCGCTTTCCCTTGGCCGGTCTCGCCTTCTGCTCGGCGGCATGTGCGCCGTCCTTCGCCCAGACGAGCCTAGCGCCGGGAACCACCACGTGGGCCGCATTCGACGACCAAGGCGAGCGGCGAAGCTTCGCGCTCCACCTGCCCCGAGGCTTGGGCCCAGAAACACCCGTTCCGCTCGTGGTGGTTCTCCACGCGAGCGGCAGCTCTGGTGAAGGTATCGAGCACGCCACGGGCTGGTCGACCCTGGCCGACCGTGAGGGCTTCGCCGTGGTGTACCCCGATGGTCTCAGTGGTGCGCTCGGGGTCGGGCGCGCATTCAACCACGGCGGATGCTGTGGCTACGGGACCCTGGTCGGGGTCGACGACGTGGCCATGGTCGATGCCCTCCTCGCCACCCTCGAGGCTCGCATCGCCGTCGACCCCGGCCGCCGCTACCTGGTGGGTTACGGCAACGGCGGCTCCCTCGCCCACGGGGTCGCGAGTCACTCGAGCGATCTCTTCGCGGCCCTCGCCGTCTACGCCGGCACCACGGCGGCCACGGGCTCACTCGAGGCCCCGGTCATGCTCGATCCGGCCCCCGAGCTCCCCCTGAGCGTGATGCTGGTGATGAGCGAGCAGGACACCACCATCCCGTTCTACGGCGCCGAAGGCCGCACCGTGAGCCCTTCCCAAACCCAGCTCGCGCAGTTCTACGCTGGAGCAGCGGGATGCGCCCGGCACCCCACCGTAGAGCGCGCGTTCCACGACGGCGTCGACATCCACCGGTTCGCAAACTGCCGCGACGGCGTCGAGGTCGAGCAGCTCACGCTGTGGGGTTGGGACCACACCTGGCCTAGCCGCGAGGCCATCGAAACCTGTCGAGCCCCCGACGAGCAGCTCTACGGGTTCGACGCTGCCACCCAGATGTGGGCCTTCTTCGACCGGGCGCGGAGGTAGCCGTTTCGAGGTTCGAGGTTCGAGGTTCGAGGTTCGAGGTTCGAGGTTCGAGGTTCGAGGTTCGAGGTTCGAGGTTCGAGGTTCGAGGTTCGAGGTTCGAGGTTCGAGGTTCGAGGTAGAGACCGAGGTCGAGACCGAGCCCGAGACACGAGCCCCCTAGAGTCCTTGGCCTTCTGGAGCGAGGGGCGCGAGGAGCTCTGCCACCCGCTTGGAGACCGCGGCTCCTTCCGAGGCGGGTCCTTGGCTCGCGTCGTGGAAGCTCGGTCGGCTCCGCAGCAGCGGCTCGGCGATGAACATGGCGAACGACGCGTACTCGTAGAGCCACTGGCCAAGCATGGTCGTGGCGTTGTCGGGTCCGGCGAGCTGCTCGACGGTGTCGGCGACCTTGTTCGCGTCGAGGGTTCCGTCGGCGCGAGGTCCGGCATCACGGAAGAGCGCGTCGTACACGCCGCTCGCCGTCGCGAAGGAAGCGAGCTGCTCCCGCACCTCGCCGCCACCGCCCACATCATCGACGCGGTCGAGGATGAGCGAGACCGCCTGGTTGAACAGGGTCACGATGGCGAGGGCGCCCGTCGGGCGTGGCGGATGCACCACGATCGCCTTCTTCTGCAACAGCTGAAAGAGCGCTCGGGTCGTCTCGAAGGCCCCCATGCCGAGGGTTCGCCCGATGTCTTCTACGTTGGCGTAGCCGTCGATGACGTCGAAGACCGCCGCGTGTTCGTGATCGCGGTCGAGCGTGGCGCCTTCGACCCGCTCGGGTACGTGAAGCCCCGAGGGGATGCGGGCCCGGAAGAGCTCGATCTCATCCATGCGACGAACGCCCTCCATGAGCAGCGCCTGCACGGAGAGATTGAGCCGATAGGGTAGACGCCCCTCGTCGAAGGACTCGACGTAGTAGAAGGTCCCCGCCGCCACCAGCATGGTGGCGTACACCACTTCCTCGGCCTGCTTGCCGATGACCTCGAACAGGCGCTCGCGCGTGAGGTAGCCGAGCTGCACCGCCGTCTCCCCGAAGCGGCGCTCCCGGCTGCTGTTCTCGGCGATGTCTTTGATCTGCTCGGGGCTGAGCACCCCGTACTGGTAGAGGACCTCACCGAGGCGCTCCCGCTCGGCGGTCGAGCTCGCGGCCACGATGGTCCCACGCTCGAAGAAGACCGAGCGTTCGCACTCATCGGTGCCCACGACGAGCTGACCCGTCCAGTTCCCCTGCCCTGCGATGCCGATGAGATCCCAGAGCATGCCGGGGCGACTCACCTCGCCGGCGAGCCAAGCCCGCGGGTCGGACTCGGCCTGGCGCATGATGACGGCGTGCGCTGGCCCGCGAAGCAGACGCAGCGTCCCCTGCCGCTGACGCATGTGGCGGCTGGCTTCCCTCCCCACGGGATGTGCGGCGCCGGTGGCGTCGATGCGCACCAGAGCCTTGTCGTCGTCAGCCATCCAGGGGCCGTTATAGCAACCTCATAGGGGTGAAAAAACCTTGGTTGCACGGGGCCCTGCACTTCGTGAAGTGCGGGCGGCCCACGACGGGTCCGCGGTCAGCGGAGCTCGGTCACGCCGTGACCGAAAATTCGCTCCAAGCTGGCCAGCATCTCGTCGGTCGGTTCGACGCGTAGGGCCTCCCCGAGGCTCAACACGGCCTCCGCTCCCTCCTCGGTCTCGATGACGAGCTGAACTGGGCATCCGCCCGGAGAGCGGCGCAAAACCTCGGCCAACGCCTCGATATCACTACGCCCAGTGCCGTCTGAGCTCAATCGGATGGCCACCGCGCGGGTCTCGGCACGAATCGCCTCGCTGAGAAACTGAACCTCGTCGAGAAGCAGGGTCGGCTCGCTCGGACCTGCGCTCTCGTCCTCCTGCATCCGGAACTGGAGCTTGCCGCTCACGAGCACCGGCTCCTTGGCGGAGAGGATGGGCCCGGCTTGCTCGAGCTGGCGCCCCCGAACCTTGACCTCTATCCCACCGCTGAGATCTTCGAGCGTGAAGAAGGCCAGCTTGTCGCCGGACTTGAACATGCGCTCACGGTATCCCTCGACCGTCCCCGCAACGCGCACCCTCGACCACGGGTCCATCTCGATGAGCTCGCGCGCGTTCACCACGTCGAAGCGCGACAGCTCGACGCCATAGCGGTCGAGCGGGTGGCCCGAAACGTAGAAACCGAGCGAATCCTTCTCACGACGCAGGGTCTCGGCCAGGTCCCAAGGCACGGCCGTGACGTACTCGTTGCGCGGGGGCGCGGGCGCGCTCTCCTGAAAGAGCCCGAACAGCGTGGTCTGTCCCGCCTCCCGGTCGCGCGTCGCGGAACGACCCCGCTCGAGCGCGCGGTCGACGCTCGCATAGGCCTGGGCGCGGCTCACCCCCTGGTCCTGCAGGGTGGCGTCCATGGCCCCACACTGCACGAGCGCTTCGAGCACGCCCTTGTTGAGCCGGCGGATGTCGACGCGCTGGGAGAGGTCGAACAGATCCTCGAAGTCGCCTTCGTCACGCGCTTCGAAAAGCGCCTCGAGGGCGCTGTCCCCGAGGCCGCGCACGGCCCCGAGGCCGAAGCGGATCCGGGGCTGGAGCTTGTCGTTGATCCGGCGCTTGCCCTTGCGCTGCCCCTTGCTCTTCCCGTTGCTCTTGGACTTGCCGTTGGCGCCGGGGCTCGCCTTCGCCGTCGGTTTGCCGCCGCGCTCGTCGATGCCCTCGTAGACGACGGTGAAGTTGAGACGCGATGCGTTGACCTCCGGGGGGAGGATCTCGACGCCCCAGGCGCGCCCCTCCGCGATGATGCGGACCACCTTGTCGTTCTTCTCGCGGTCGGCCGTGAGCAACGCGCAGAGGAACTCCACCGGGTAGTGGGTCTTGAGATAGGCCGTCTGGTAGGTCAGCAGCGCATAGGCGGCCGAGTGCGATTTGTTGAAGCCGTAGCCCGCGAAGAACTCGAGCAACCCGAAGATGTGCTCTGCGTCTTCCCGCGTGACGTCGTTCTTCAGCGCCCCCTCGACGAAGACGACCTTCTGCTTGGCCATCTCCTCGGCCTTCTTCTTACCCATCGCGCGTCGGAGCAGGTCCGCGCCTCCGAGCGAGTAGCCCGCGAGCTTCTGCGCGATCTGCATGACCTGCTCCTGGTAGACGATGACGCCGTAGGTCGGCACGAGGATGTCGTCGACGAGCGGGTGCATCTTGCTCACCGGCTTGCGGCCGTGTTTGCAGTCGACGAAGTCCTTCACCATGCCGGTGCCGAGCGGACCGGGCCGGTAGAGCGCCACCGCGGCGACGATGTCCTCGAACGTCGTGGGCCGAAGGTCCTTGAAGAGCTGCTGCATGCCGCTCGACTCCAGCTGGAAGACGCCGGTGGTGTCGCCCGACTGGAGCAAGCCGTAGGTCTTGGCGTCGTCGAGAGGCACCTTGTTGGGGTCGAAACTGCCCGCCTCCACGTCGGGGCGCTGGTTGACCAGCTTCTGGGCGATGTCGATGACGGTGAGGGTCTTGAGCCCGAGGAAGTCGAACTTGACCAGCCCCGCCGCCTCGACGTCGTCCTTGTCGTACTGGGTGACGATGGTCTCGCCATTGGCGAAACAGGGCACGTGCTCCCAGAGCGCGCCTTCGCTGATCACGACCCCGGCGGCGTGCATGCCCGCGTGGCGCGTCAGGCCCTCGAGCTGTTGAGCTTGGTCGATCAGCTCCTTGATCGCGGGGTCGGCGTCGATCGCGCCTTTGAGCTTGGGCTCGATGTCGAGCGATTCACCGATGGTGTAGGTCTGCCCCGGCCCCTTCTCGGGGATCATGTTCGCGATGCGCTGCGACTCGGTGGCGGGGAGCCCCATCGTACGGGCCACGTCCTTGATGACGCTGCGCGCCTTGAGCTCGTGAAAGGTGGCGATCTGACCCACCGAGTTGACCCCGTACTTGTTGGCGACGTAGCGGATGACCTCGTCCCGCTGGTCCATGCAGAAGTCGATGTCGAAGTCGGGCATCGACACGCGCTCGGGGTTGAGAAAGCGCTCGAAGAGCAGCGCGTAAGCGAGCGGGTCGAGGTCGGTGATGCGAAGCGCATAAGCCACGAGCGAACCGGCGCCTGAACCACGGCCGGGGCCGACGGGGATGCTCTGGTCCTTGGCGTAGCGGATGAAGTCCCAGACGATGAGGAAGTACCCCGGGAAGTCCATCCCGATGATGATCCCCAGCTCGCGTTCGAGGCGGTCCCAGTAGACCTGCTCGTCGATCTTGCGGCCCAGCGCGCGTAGCTCGGCGAAGCGTTCTTTCAGCCCCTCGGCCGCCACGTAGCGGAGATAGCTCTGCGTGTCGTAGCCCTCGGGAACCTCGAAGGTGGGCAGCATCGGCTTGCCCAGCGTCAGCTTCAGCGCTTGGCATCGCTCGGCGACCTCGAGCGTGTTCCGCACGGCCTGCGGCACGTGCCGGAAGAGCTGCACCATCTCCTCCGGGGACTTGAGGTACATCTCGTAGCTCTGATGGTGCGTCTGCATCGCGTCCGCGAAGGCGCGTCCGGTTGCGATGCACTGGAGGTAGAGCTGGGCCTCGCCGTTCTTCTTCTCGAGGAAGTGGCAGTCGTTGGTCGCCACGAGGGGCAACTCGAGCGCTTCGGCCGCCTCGATGAGCAGACGGTTGAGCACGGGCTGCTCGACGAGGCCGTGGTCCTGTAGCTCGACGTAGAGCGAGCCCGGCGAGAACATTCCGCGGAGGCGAGCGAGCATGTCGCGCCCCGCCCCGGGGCCTTGCTCGAGGATCTGCTGGGCGACCAGCCCCCCCATGCAGGCCGAGGTGCAGATGATCCCCTCGGTGCTGCCCTCGGCGATGGTGTCGAGCGTCACGCTCGGCGCCATCGGGCTCGCCGGCTCGAGGTGTCCCTTCGAGACGATGCGAAGGATGTTCTTGTAGCCCTCGAGGTTCTCCGCGAGCAGCACGAGGTGGTCGAGAGGGGCCTCCTGATGGCCGCTGCCGATACGGGTGCCGGCGCGATCGTCGAGCGGCCGCTGGACGTTGACCTCACATCCGAGGATGGGCGTGATCCCGGCCCGCTGGCAGGCCGTGTAGTGCGCGATGGCCCCGAACATGTTGCCGTGATCGGTCATCGCCACGGCTGACATGCCGCGCTCCGCCGCCTCGGACGCCAGCTTCTTGCAGCGGACGGCGCCGTCGAGGAGCGAAAACTCCGTGTGGACGTGGAGGTGGACGAACTCGGTCACGCTGTGTGCTCGGCCGGGGGTCGGCCTGGGCCCCGAACGATCGGCCTAGCCAACCCGCGCCGGGTCGTAAAGGTGCGGCGTCCTCGACGAACACCCTTGCGTGAAACAAGCCTGGATCGTATTTGAAACGCGCGTGTAGATGTCGGCGCTCGTCCGACATGCGCGTGCACCCTGCCCATGGAGTCCGTTCATCGGCTTCCTGTGCAGGGCCGGACGGCTTCGGCTTTCCAGGGGATTCTTGTGAGATTTCAGCCTTATGGCCCTCCGCAGCGGAGGCCCGGGCACACCAGGAGGAGAGAGGGCAAGATGCTTCGCTCGAGCATTATCTGTGCAGGTTTGTCGTTGGCCGTGCTTTGCGGCACCTACGTCGTTGGTTGTAGCGACTCGACCGTGGATGACACCAACCCCACCGGTCCCGGTGTTCGTCCGCCGGACCCCGTCGACGGCGCACCGGCTGGTGACGGGTCGGGCTACACCTACGCGGTGAGCAAGCTCTTCCTCGGTGACACCAACCGGGACGGCACGCCCAACCCCAACGCGTGGCAGAACTACGGCTACGACATCGACGGCCAGCAGACCGCTGACGACTTCAGCAACCACTGCACGCCCAAGGCGGGTGCGAACCCGGCCAAGGTCTTCCCCGACGGCAAGGACGGGATCGACAACTCCTTCGGCCGCACCATCCTCGAGATCATCACCGGCCTCGTCGCCGACGCGAGCGCAGCGGTCAACGAGCAGATCGATGAGGGTAGCTTCACCATCATCATGTCGCTCGACACCCTGGGCGACGGTGCCAACTACTCCGGCATCCCGAGCTACCTGAACATCGGCGCCGACCTCGGAGCCGCTCCCAAGTTCGACGGCACCGACATGTGGCCGATCTACCAGGAGCTGCTCAGCAACCCCGCCGACCCCAAGAGCACCCAGCTCTCGTTCCCCGACTCCTACGTCAACGACGGCACCTGGGTCTCGGGTACGCCCGGTCGTCTCGATTTGGCGGTCTCGGTCGCGGGCTTCAGCCTGACCCTCAACATCGAGAACGCGGTCATCACCATGGATCTCGACAACCCGCGCTCCAACGGCGCGACCAACGGCGTCATCTCCGGTTACATCCCGGTCGAGCCGTTCCTCGCCGAGCTCGAGAAGATCGCGGGCGCCTTCGAGGTGCCTCTGACCGCCCTGGTCGAGGACCCCAGCGCCCAGGACGCCGCGCGCGCCCGCGTCGACCACGTGGCCTCGGCCCTGCGCGACCAGCCTCTGCCCCAGCTGCG
>JAUHZF010000283.1 GCA_030426145.1 Polyangia bacterium | reverse complement strand
GAACGCCCGCGCAATCGAGCGTCACGTCGGCGAAGCCGTTTGGTCCTCGTCGCCGGACCACGACGAGATGGGTCTCGGGGTAGGTCGGATCGGTGAAGAAGGTGTACTCCGCGAGGTACTGCTGGGTGGGGATGAGGTTGACGTATTCCGGGTCCCCTCGGCAGTCTCCACCCTCTGCGTACTTGCTGCACCCCTCCATGTAGCCGGCCATGTAGAAGGGGTGGTCATCGTCCTGGCTGCGCACGATGAAGGGCGTAGACGAGAAGAACTTCACGAAGTCGCCCGCGTTCAAGACCATGGGGGCACCGGGGGGTGGGGCCGGGTCCCAGGTGAGCTGGGTTCCATCGACGGCGCCCACCAGACGGTAGGGCGGGTCTTCGACCTTGCCGGGGAAGCGGTCGCGGAAGCGCACGCCCGCGTACTCGGTGCCGAGGGCTCGGACGGGCGGGATCTGCTGATGCGCCGAATCGCAGGCCGTGTTGCTCACGTCGACGCTCAAACACGAGGCGGCACCCCAGACGCCGATGGGTTTGTCGGCGAGAATGGGGCTCCCGGTGAGCTCCTGGGTCTGCGTGAACTGGAGCACCTCGCCGCGCTGCAGCGTGTAGTTCACGGGCGCGTTGGCCGGTGCGGCGGCGACACCATTGCCCCCTTGAATGGGGACCTGGGGGTTGATGGTGACGGTGGTGTCGTCCTCGGCGGCCACGATGTCGAGGGAGGGGTGCGCGAAGGAGACCGCGACGCTCTGTTCGTAGGCGTTGACGGCGACGTAGTTGAGGTCCCACGCCGTGGTTGGAAGCAGCAGGCTGGCGCTGGTGACGGCGGTGCTACCGCCGCCGTAGGGATAGATGTCGTAGGCGACCACTGGGCGCGAGGCCTTGATCTGGAAGGCGTGCCCGCGACCGGTGTCGTAGATGTGGGCGCTCTCGCTGATCAGGGCAGGGGTGATGCCTGGGGGACAGTTCACCTTGTCGGTGCCGAAGCGGGCCAGGAAGAGAATGGCGACTTGGTCGGACGGGAGCTGGCCGTTGGGCAGCGGCTGGTAGGTGATCGACTGGCCGCTTCCCGACGGGATTCGCGCGAAGCTCGACACGTCGAAGACCTGGCCGTCGCGCTCGACCTCGAGGGTGACGGGGCCTCCCCAGGTGTTGGCGATGAAAGCCGCGTAGCAGATCCCCCGATTGGCGGTGATCACGTCGGGGGGAAAGGCGAAGTAGTCGCAGCCGATCGTGCTCTTGTTGTCGGCGGCACCTTGGCAGGCTTCGACACAGCCACCCTCGCCACAGGCCTGGTCGAGGGGGCACTCCTGCACCACGTTGCCGTTGCAGTCGACGATGCTGTGCAGGTCGGCCGAGCAGCTCGTCTCACAGCTCCCGCCCGCGCCGACCGACGTCGAGAGCCCGCCTCCGGTGCCAGCGAGCGTGGTGGTGCTGTCTCCACCCGTTCCCGAGCCGGCGCCAGCGCCGCTCTCGCTGCTGGTGGCCTCATCCGAGGCGCTACAGTCCATCGCCGCGGCGGCCACGACGAGCATCAGCAAAAGCAGGTGGCGAGGCTGAAGGCTCATGCCGCGAGTCTACCGCGAGGTGCTGCGGCGCGGGTAACCATCGGGTCGGCTGACGGCCCGGCGGGCTGTGATGAGCCCGACCGAAGTGGGCTCGTCGTCGTTGTTTCACGATGGTTCACCGACCCGTTGCACGCCTGCGACCAAGCCAGCCACCCCGAGACGTGAAGCTCAACGATATCGCCGATCGAGCCTCGACCGCGGACGTTGGCCGCGCTTTTGCGAAGGTGATGGGCAGGAGCAACCAAGGAGTACGACATGACCTACGATGCTGATGCCCTGAAGAACGCCACCAACACCGACGACGAAGTTTCGGCCCGCTGGGTCGCAGACCATCACGATGCGGTCCGCCTCATCGACGTGCGCGAGCCCCACGAGCTGACTGGCCCCCTCGGCGCCGTCGACGGGGTCGAGAACATCCCCCTCCTCCAACTGGTCGGTCGCGCCTCCACATTGGAGCCCTCCGAGCCGCTGGTGCTCATCTGTCGCTCTGGCCGGCGCTCGAGCGAGGCGGTCGACGCCCTCAAGCGGGCCGGTTTCGAGGCCGTGGCTTCGGTCGAGGGCGGCATGCTCGCCTACGACACCGTCGTGCTCGGCAAAGACGGCATCCTCGCCGAGGAGAAGACGGCCAACACCAGCAACCTCGACGAAGCCGTGTACAACCACAACGGCGTGGCTGAGGTTTCGGCGACCTGGGTCGCCGAGAACGTGGGCCGTTTCCGGCTCGTCGACGTACGCGAGCCCCACGAGCTGGATCGCACCGGCAAGGTGCCCCAAGCCGAGCACATCCCGCTCCAGACGTTCCTCGCTCAGGCCCAGGCCTTCGACCGCGAGGCTCCCCTCGTGGTGATGTGCGCATCCGGAGGCCGGAGCGGCCGCGCAGTCGCGATGCTGCAGGGCGCCGGCTTCAAGTCCGTCGCCTCACTCGAGGGCGGCATGTTCGGCTGGCAGGCTTACGGCCTCCCCATCATCCGCGTCGCCGCCTGACCCAGGCGTACGGAGTGGCCCCCAGGGGAGCGTCGACCAAGCTGGGGGCCAGCCGTCGTTCAGTTGGTGCAGAGGAGGTCCTGGCAGACCCACGCGAGTTGCCTTCACTCCCGCACCCCACGACCATGACGAGGCACGCCCAGAGCCACGCTGGTCTCATCGTCCTTCCGGAGGGTCTTCGACGCTCACCGCGCGAAGGCGCATGATCTTTCCGTCGCCCAGTGTCTTGAGGACGACGTCGTCAGGGGTCACGAGCGGGCCTTCGAGCAGGTCGCCGTCGAGGAAGACCCACGCCCCCGGTGTCAGCTTCTTCATCTCCGCCAAGGCCGTAGCATCGGCGGGAATGATGTACACGAGCTCGATGGTGCCTCGAGGTTTGGTCGGAGCCTTCCAGACGACGGTGCCGTCATCGATGTCGCTGATCTCCACCTTGCTCGGGTCGGCGTACTCGCCGGTGACCAAGACCAGCTGGTGGGTGATGAACTCGGCTGGGCCCATGTGTGCGCGCCCGAGCTGGTTCACGTACCCCTGAACCTCGGGCTCCATGTTCCACGTCGCGCGGTAGGTCTTGCCGTCGAAGAGGAGCACGCCGTCGGAATCCTCGGACAGCCGGGCCACCAGGTCTGCGGGGTCGGGAGGAAACCAGTCGTCCCAGTAGAAGATGTAGACGTTGACCGCGAGGACGAGCCCGATGAGCCCCAAGACGACGAACGTTCTGAGGTTGGACGGTGCTTCGGTCGGCGGCGGAACCCACGCGGCTGGCGATGGTGTCGGAGCGTTCGCAGGGGGAACAGCGGCCGGGGTAGTGGCGGGCATCTCCACCGGAGGCGATGGCGGCATCGGCCTGGCCTCCTGCTCACGTTTCACCTCGGCGGGGTCGACGTCGAGCTCGAAGTCGAGGGGTTCGCTCGCGCCGTCGTCGTTGAAGGGATCGTTCACCTCGGTGCGATCCTATCCCAGCTCGGCGGGCCCGGGGGCCCTTCGACCCACCACGCGACCCGAGCGCGCGGAGAGGTGCTGATCGACCTTTGTGACAGATCTTTCACCATCTTCAAGTGCTCGTATTGTTTGTGTTCACCTCGGTTGAGGGCACGGAATACTTGTCGTCGTGTCGAATTTTCGACAGGTCATGGCAAGGTATCCAAGTGTCGAAGCCAGCTGCGACCGAGCGTCTGCGGACCGTCATCGAGGTGATCCGCGACAACGCCACCGAGACCGAGCACGCCATCACCTTCGTGCGGGCCAACGGAGAGGAGCGCGTGGTCTCCTATCCGGATCTGTGGGTAGAAGTCCGACGCCGGGCGGCCGCCTTCGTCGAGCGTGGGCTCACTGCGGGTGACCGCGTCGCCCTGGTTTTGCCTGAGCCGGACGAGTTCGTCCTCACCTTTCTCGGTGCGCTCGCGGCCGGCGTCGTCGCGGTGCCGATGTATCCCCCGCAGACCCTGGCCAAGGTCGAAGCCTACGGTGCGACCCTCCGCCACGTGCTCGGGGCTTCGGATGCCAAGGCCCTCATCGCGGGCGAGGGGGTCCGCTCGATGCTCGCCGAGCAGATCGTCGGCGACGAGCTTCCCATCTGGCTCGAGCGTGACCTCCGCGTCGACGCGGTACCGGATGAGCTGCCGACCGCGGTGGGCATGGACGACCTGGCCTTCCTGCAGTTCACCTCCGGGAGCACCTCGCACCCCAAGGGCGTGATGGTGACCTTCGGCAACCTCGCCGCAAACGCGCACGCCATCATGTTCGATGGCCTCGAGGCGACGCCCGAGGACAAGGGCGTGAGCTGGCTTCCGCTCTTCCACGACATGGGGCTCATCGGCTTCGTGGTCGCACCGCTCTACGCCAAGGTGCAGGTGATGTTCCTGCCGACGATGAGCTTCATTCGTCGGCCGTCGACCTGGCTCGACGCCATCCATCGCTTCCGCGGCACCATCACCTTTGCCCCGAACTTCGCTTTCGCGCTCGCGACGCGCGCCGTTCGGGCATCGCAGGCGCGTGATTGGGACCTGTCGTGCATGCGCGCCCTCGGCTGTGGCGCAGAGCCCATCCAAGCCGACGTGCTTCGGGCCTTCCTCGATCGCTTCTCGGAGCAGGGCCTGCCCGCGACCAGCATCCTGCCGTCTTACGGCATGGCCGAAGCGACCCTCGCCATCTCCTTTGCCGACCTCCACGGACCCCTCCGCACCGACATCATCGACGCGGAGGCCCTCAAGGACGGGCGCGCCGTTCCCGTCGAAGCGGGCACCCCGGGCAGCACGGAGCTCGTCGCCTGTGGTTCGGCCTTCCCCCACCACGAGGTGGCCGTCGTCGACGCGGCTGGCCAGCCCGCCGGCGCACGCACCGTGGGTGAGATCTGGATGCGCGGTCCAAGCCGCACCCAGGGTTACTTCGGCAACGCCGATGCCACCGAGCAAGCCTTCGGCAATGGCTGGTTGCACACCGGTGACCTCGGCTACTTCGCCGACGGCCAGCTCTACATCTGCGGTCGCGCGAAGGACCTCATCATCCTCAACGGCAAGAACTACTACCCGCAGGACATCGAGAAGATCGTGTCCGAGGTGGACGGCGTTCGCGACGGCCAGTGTGTGGCCTTCTCCCGCCTCGATGAGACGGGGGCCGAGGTGGCCGTCGTCGTGGCCGAGGCTCGACGGGCGGCCGTGACCTCGTCCGAGATCCGCGACGCCATCGTTGCCGCGGTCCGGCGCGAGATCGGTGTCACCCTCGATGAGGTCGTCTTCATCCAGCGTGGGACCTTGCCCAAGACCTCCAGCGGCAAGGTGAAGCGCAGCGCCGCCCGGCAGCGGCTCGAGTCGAACACGCTGAGCTTGCTGCGGGCCGACACCCCGAGCTCCGAGCTGCCCCCTCCGCCCCGGCCCGCGCGGTCCTCCGTCTCGCTGTCGCAGTAGGACGGCTTCGGGGGCTGACGCGCGCTGCGCTTCTGCGCGTGGGATCGGTGTATGTTCGTGGTCGCCATGACCGCCCTCGAAGCCACCCCCATTCGTGACGCCGCGCCGACGCCCAACCTCGAAGCGGAGCTGAACCTCCAGCGTAAGGCCGCACTCGCCCACGGGGGCGCCATCGACCACGCCGGTCGTGTGCACGTGGCCCCGTCAGAACGCTTCGACCTCGGGCGTACGATCTTCGGCAAGCTCGAGGGGGCCCTCCCTCGGCTGATGATGAAGGACAAGCTGGCGAAGGACGTCTTCTGGAGCGACGCGGCGATCGCCGAGATCGAAGCCGCCTACGCGGCCTCCGAGGAGCGGGCACCGACGCCACCCGTCGACGACAGCTTGGTCGCGTTCATGGTCGACAGCTGCGACTTCTCCATGGAGCACGCCGACGGCACCTTTCTCGAGCACCTCATCTTCTGCCACGACTACGCGGTCAAATACTTCCCCGACCATTCGGCCAACGTCGCGCTGCTGCACTCCATCCTCGGGACGGCCACCAACACCTTCCCCATGTCGATCGACAAGCTGCCCGCGCTCGCGGAGCGGCTCACCGACTTCGAGGTCCTCCACATCGAAGCTTTTCCGTCGGTGCTTCGCCTCTTCTACGATCAGGGCCTGCTCGCCGAGCTGGAGAAGAACCTCGATCGCCTCGATCGGCTCGAGGCGCTTCACTGCCACCGGGTCATCGACAACGCGCCCTTGGTCATCGACGCCGAGAACCTCTGGATCCAGCTCAACTACCACCTCATGCACTTCGTCGACTTCATGCCGGCGGCGAATTGGGGCGCGCGCCTCTCCGACCCCCTCCTACAGCAGTTCCGCGAGCTGTCGGGGTTCCTCGATCGCGCGAACAAGCGACTGGCCCGGGTCGATGTGAGCTTTCCCGGCACCATCGACATGCCTGTCGGTGAGACGGCCACGCTCCTCGGACGCGTCGCCACGGTGCTCCCCACCCGCGTCACCACCGTGCTGGCCCGCAAGACCATCCGTCGCTACTCGGAGCTGGCCGGCCACAGCCTCGACTACCGCCTCACCTGGTCCTGACCGCGCCCCACCCGAATCACCGTCGAGGGCGCAGATGAGGTCGGAATGTCGTAGGCTCTAGACGATGGGCAAGCGTCCACCTCCTCCCTCCTTTCGCCGGGCGCTCAAGCGTGTGCAGGAGAAAGCTCAGGCGGCGGCCATCGGGCCCGGCACCCTGCTCGGAGAGCGCTACGAGGTGCTGCAGGAGCTCGGACGCGGCGCCTTCGGCGTGGTGTTTCGCGCGCTCGACCGCCAGAGCCAGGAGGCCGTGGCGGTGAAGGTGCTTCACGAGCACATGTCGGACGACCAGATGCGCCTTCGAATGCACCGTGAGGCGCACGCGATGAAGCAGCTCGTCGACACCTGCGCGGTGGGGATCCTCGACTACGACCATACGCCGGCCGGGCAGCAGTACCTGGTCATGGAGTATCTCGACGGGCAGAACCTGGAGCAGTTGGTCGAGTCCTACGAAGGTCGTGGGCGTCGCATGTCGTTGTTCGAGGTGGGCAGCGTGCTCCACCCCATCGTGGAGACGCTCCGCGTGGCCCACGAGCGCCAGATCATCCACCGCGACTTGAAGCCCGAGAACATCTTCGTCCTGCGCAACGGCGCGACGCGGTTGCTCGACTTCGGCCTCGTGAAGGCCCTCACCCTCGAACAGATGACGGCCGCGGGCATGATCGCGGGCTCCCCCAGCTTCATCGCCCCCGAGTCATGGGCCGGTCAACCGGACCAGCTCGACCATCGCATCGACGTCTACGCCCTCGGCGTCATCGTCTTCCGTCTCCTCGCCGGCAAGACCCCCTTCGACCAGCATGACGACGTGCTGCAGCTCATGATGGCGGTCACCACCGGCGAGCGCCCGAGCCTCCGGGCCTTTCGGCCACAGCTCCACGCCTCCGTCGACCAGTGGACCCAGATGGCCCTCGCCATCAAGCCCGACGAGCGTTTCCAGACCGTCGACCAGCTCTGGGAAGGGCTCCGCTACGTCGCCAACCAGAGCCCCGACAACGCCTGAAGCAATCGAGGCGCTCGGGGGGAAGGGGTGTGATCCGACAGGTCCCAGTGACCTGCTGGGTCCATGGCTTGGCGCTTCCAAGTGGTGGTGATCACGTTCGCCCGAAGCTGGTCCGCGACTTGCTCATACTCCTCACAGGGCACGTCATGAGAACTGTGAAGAAGCACTCCAACCGGCGCGCGTTCCTACGCGGCATGGCCGGATCCGTCCTCCTGTTGCCGCTGCTGGAGTACACCCATGGCGAGAGCTGGGCCGCCGACGGCACCCACCTGCGGTTCATCACCGGGTTCAGCCACGGGGGCACGATCAGCAACCAAACGGGGGCGGGCAAAGACGCGGGGAACGGCGCCCACCACGGGGTCGACCTGTGGCGGCCCTCCGACCCGTCGAGCAGCGTGCTTCAGCTGGGGCCGATCCACCAGCCGCTCAAGCCCTGGGAGCAGAAGCTCACGCTCTTCGAGAGCATCGACAACCGCACGGGGAAAGCGCAGGGCTCCTATGCGGGCGGGCACCGCTACTGCAACAGCACCGCTTTGACCGCGGCCGACATCGTCTACGAGGGATCGCAGACGGAGCAGAACGCGCGCTCGTCGGCGCCCAGCATCGACCAGGTGATCTCCGCGCACCTCGCGGGCACCCAGTCGGCGTCGCTCCCGCACGCCACCTTCAGGGTAGGCAGCACCGCCTACGGCTCGCCCTACTACCGCGGCGCCAAAGATCGCATCAATGGATTCGACGACCCGCTCGAAGCCTTCAACTTCATCTTCGATGGCGTCAGCACGGGTGAGCCTACGCCAGAGGAGCTGAGGCGCAAGGCGGTTCGACAGAGCACGCTCGATGGTCTCGCCGACGACTATCGCCGCCTGCGTCAGCGGATCAGCAACAGCGATCGCCAGGTGATCGACGCCCACCTCGACCATCTCAGCGCCCTCGAGAATCAGCTCAACGTGCAGGTGGCCTGTACCCCTCCCGAGAACGTTCCGAGCAACCCGTCCGGTCTGCGCGAGCGGGCCGATCTACTCGCCGACATTCTCGTCGCCACCATTCGTTGTGGGCTGACCGACGTGGCCAACATTCAAATCGGAGACGTCGATACCCCGTGGACGACTCATGCGGGGGCATCGGGCATGGGCGTCGGCCACAGCTTTGGCCACATGGCGCGCGACATCGGTCCCAACGGTCCCAAGGCCGACAAGTACCAGGCATGGATGGATCAGGCGCTGGAGAACCGGCAGTGGCGCATGGAGGTCTTCGCACGGGTCATTGCGGGACTCGACGACCCCAACTTCCTCGAAGGGGGAAACACCATCCTCGACAACAGCCTGATGCTGATGACGAGCGAGTTCTCCGCTGCCTCGAAGCACAGCTCTTACAACCAGCCGATCCTCCTCGCCGGTAGCGCGGGGAAGCAGGTGCAGACGGGGCGCTACGTCAACTACAACCAGCACGCGGTCAACGACCCCAACACGACCCAGTACGCGTCGAACGAGAGCTTGCACAACCTCTTCGTCTCCATACTCGGGCTCTACGGCATGGACGTTCCCCACTTCGGTAGCAACGACGCCGCCCACACCGGACCCCTCCCCAACTTCCTCGGGTGATCGACATGAAGAAGATAGAAAACCGTGCCGTGAAGAGCGTTCGGCGGGTGGCTCCGCTGTTCATGACGTCGATGCTCGCCGCGTGCATCGGCATCATCGGCGATGATGCTGGCACCGATGGCCCCGGCGGACCCGATGCAGGCACGCAGTCGTGTGACGGTGGCGTCCAGGTGGGAACGCGTGGCATGCGGCGCCTCACGCCGCTGCAGTTCCAGAACACGATGCGGGAGCTTCTCGGGCTAGACGACTTCGTGGCCGGCTTCTCCGATCGCGAGCTGCTCATCACCGAGACGGGCGTGCGGCAGCTCAGGGCGGACGCCGAGTATGCGATCACACGTATCGACGCCTGGAAGCCGGGGCTCGTGCCTTGCGACATCTACGGCGCCGAGGACGACGCGTGCGTCGATGGCACCATCGAGGCGCTGGGAGCTCGTGCTTTGCGACGGCCCATCTCCGAGGAAGACCGCGTGTGGCTCCGGGAGGTCTACCAGTCGGCACGCACGGGGAATGACTTCTCGGCCGGCATGGAGGCCCTCATCGGGACGCTGCTCCAGTCGTCGAGCTTCGTCTATCTCCCCGAGTTCGGCCTGCCCGTCGATGGCCATGACGCCGTGCGCAAGCTCACCGACCACGAGGTGGCGAATCGACTGTCCTACTTTCTGTGGGACTCCATGCCCGACGATGCGCTCCTCGCCGCCGCCGAGGCGGGGGAGCTTTCGTCCCTCGAGGGTGTGAGGGCCCAAGCCGAGCGTATGGCTCTAGACCCCCGCGCCGAGGCCAAGCTCCAGTCGGTGGTGTACGGCTGGTTGGAGATCGACGGGACGATCATCCACGAGCCCATCGAAGCCCTGAGCAGGGACGAGGCCCTCTACCCCGAGTTCGACGCCCAGCTCGTCGAGGACATGAAGACGGAGCTTCGAGCTTTCGTTCGGCGGGCCCTCTTCGAAGACGGATCATTCGAAGAGCTGCTCACCAGCCGTGAGGCCTACGTCAACAAGTCCCTCGCCGATCTCTACGGCGTCGAGAACGGACCCGCAGACGACGCGACCTGGACGTGGGTCACCCTCGACGCCGAGCGCTACTCGGGTCTGCTCACGCGTGCCGCCTTCATGACCGTGCAGGCGAGTCGGATGGCGCAGTCACCCATTCGCCGCGGCGTGTGGGTCTACGAGCAGGCCTTCTGCTCGGAGCTGGGCACGCCCCCACCCAATGCCAATGACGTGCCCGTCGACGGGCAGCACGACGGTGAACAGCTCACCGTGCGCGAAGAGGTCGAGATCATCACCGCCGGCGACGGGTGCTCGAGCTGCCACAGCATCATCAACCCCATTGGTTATGCCTTCGAGCACTACGACGCCATCGGTCGCTGGCAGGAGAACGAGGTCAGCTCGGGTCTGCCCATCGATTCGGCGGGGGCCCTCAAGGGGACCGATGTCGACGGTGACGTCGCCGATGCCGTGGCCCTGTCGGCGCGGCTCGCCGACAGCGGGCGTGCCAAGGATTGTTTTGCGGAGCGATGGTTCGTCCAGGCGCTCGGCGCCGCCCCCAGCAAAGAAGACAGCTGCTCCGTAGCGCAGGCGGAGCTCGGCTTCGCCGAGCGCGGCGACCTGACCGACCTCTTCGTGGCCATCGCCGTCAGCGACGCCTTCCGATATCTCGCCACGCCCGACTGAGGGCCGCGATGGCTGCTCGCGGCGTCTCAGTTGGGGTTGGCGAGCACCATGGTTTCGGGGGTGGTGGGATTGGCCGAGCGCACCCACCCGACGGCGTCGATCCAGACTGTAGAGTCTAAGTTGCTGTCGCCGACGTCGAAGATGGTGAACCGAACCGTGAACTCGCTTCCCGGCGAGACGGGCACGATGGTCTCCAGCCACCCGGTGCCGCCCGCGCCATTGCTGCCCCATTCGTTGAATCCTGTGCCGTCGAAGAATGTGCTTCCTTGTGGGCAGTAGGGCGATGGGGCGGCTGGACAGCTGACCGTGCACTGCATGGCGTAGAACGACTCCGCGTTCGGATCGCAGTCGTCTAGGATCTCGAAGAGCGAACTAGGGGGCGTTTGGGAGAGGTCGAATACGATGTTGCCGTTGACGTTTCCCCGAACGGGCGGGGATACGAGGGCGAGGAAGTTGTCGTTGAACGGCGTGCAGACGAAGTCGGGGTACTCGAAACTTGCGAAGGCGTGCTCGAATCGCATGCCGGCGACGTTGCTCGGGGCGCGCAGGTCGACCTCGAGCGCGACGTCGTCGGCGATGATGGTTCCCGTCTCGCAGGCGCCCACCGACTGGGGGAAGTTGGATAGGACGGTGCCCGAGGCAAAGGGCCCGCAGGTCGGCGACTGGCAAGGGTCGGGGTCGTCGATGTCCGGCCTGGAGCCCAGGACCTTCGCTGAGCACGGTGCCGTCGGCGCGCGTCCAGCGTGCGTCGGCGAGGCCCCAGTCGCCGACGCCCGTTGAGACTCTGCAGAGGTCGAGGGCGGTGGCGGCGTCGAAGGCGGTATTGGGCGTGAGCGTGAGGGCTGCGTCGCAGGTGGGCGGGGCTTCGTCGATGTTGCCGTCGCAGTTCTCGTCGGCTGGCGTGTCGTTTCCCTCCGTCGGGAACTCGACGCCCTGCGGGTTGGACAGGGGGTCACAGTCGTTGCAGTCACCCTCGAGATTCGTGAAACCATCGAGGTCGTCGTCGACCGCAGGGTCGGTGTCGACGCAGGGCCCGAGGCCTCCCGAACCGCCGTTGCCACCGTCCCCGCCATCGCCGCCCGTGCTGGTGGCCATGCCCCCCATTCCGCCATCGGAGCCACCCATTCCGCTCGTGGTGCCGCCTGGGCCCGTGGGGTCGGCGGTGGGCCGTTTGCCAGGGCACCGGAAGCCGAACGGAACCGTGATGGCCACGAGAAGGGCCAGCCAGCGGAGGGTGCGGTCACCCACCCGGGGCGCACGTCCTTGCCGTCCCGATCGGGACGGCGCCTGCGAAGGAGGGTGATTCAAGATCCCACCAGTCTATCGCAATCGCCACCAAACCACAGACTCCAACCACGGATCCCAATCTCCGGCCGTGCCCATCTCCTCTGCATTGGATGGGCGACGTACACCTAGTCGCACCTACTCGTGTTTACACCACGGTATGCTCGGGGGCGGAGTGCGGTTGCCTCCCCAGGCGGCCGTTTGTAGCTTGGAGGGATCCATGAACCTCGACCAGCTCAAGCAAGTCGTGCACGCCCGAGAAGGGGTCGACGTCAGCCCGCACTATGCCGCTTACTGGCAGCGCAC
>JAUHZF010000282.1 GCA_030426145.1 Polyangia bacterium | reverse complement strand
CGGTCGAAGATCTTCCGCATCGCTTCGCTCTGGCCGACCAGAGGACCGAAGGACGGGATGGTGGGGACCGTGACCTTCTCGGGGCGCAGCGGCTCGAAGTTGAGCTCGGTGGCGCCGAGGCGGAGGGTGCAGGGGGTCATGACGCACACTTCGCCCACGCGCACGTCGGCCACGTAGGTGCCGTTCCGGCTGCCGAGGTCGCGAACCTTCACGCCCTGCTCGGTGGCCACGAATTCGGCGTGCACCGCACTGACCTTGCCGTCTTCGACCACGATTTGGCAGGCCGGGTTTCGACCCACGATGACCGGGTCTTGCCCGATCTCGAACCACGTCTCGTCTCCGCCGATACGGATGCGCCCCCCGCGCATGTTGACGCGGTTACGCAGCCCGACCGTTACATCCAAGCGACCCATCAAACTCTCCGTGGCGACACGCTAGCACGCAGCGTGCTGCGACCTTTCCTTCTCGACATACTTCGGCGGGGACTCACTCGAAGCCTTCTCCCCCCACCTCGGTGGCCGTCGGGAGCCCATCCCAAGCCGCGCCGGCCTCCGTCATCGTGGGCGGTCCATCCACGGCGGTGGCACTCGCGACGCGCGGACGCTGCGGCGGGGGCATCGAACGGCGCGACATGGCCACCGGCACCACCTCGCGCCAAGCGGCGAGGGCCTCGAGGGCGGTGGGGAAACGATGCTCGGGCTCACGCTGTAGTGCGCGCGCGAGGAAGCGCTCGAGTCCCGCGGGCCACTGATCGTCGGTGACCTCCGACAGGGTAGGGGCGCGCCGGTCGAGCTTGAGCGCGATGATCATGCCCGCGTTCTGACCCTCGAAGGGCAGCCTTCCGGCGAGTGCGCGGAACGCGACGACGCCCATCGAGTAGATGTCGGCCGTCTGGTCGACACGTGCCGCACCGCGGACTTGCTCCGGCGCCATGTACGCGAAGGAGCCGAGGGTGGCGTCGAAGTCGGTGAGCGAGGGCTCGTCCTTGCGCCGCGCCTTGCCCCGCTTCGTGAGCTTCGAGATCCCGAAGTCGAGGATCTTCGTGCGCTCGGGGCGCATGGGATCGTTGGTCCACTCGATGAAGATGTTGCCGGGCTTCAGATCGCGATGAATCACGCCCGCCGCATGGGCCGCCGCCAGTCCCTGAAATGCGTCGTCGACGATGGGGCCGACCTCAGCGAAAGGCAGGTAGAGCTCACGTTTCAATCGCTCGGAGAGCGACTCGCCCTCGAGCTTCTCGAAGATGAGGTAATGGGCGCCCGTCTGCGGGTCGGTCGTATGATGAATGAGCCGACAGACGTAGGGGCTGTTGATCGAAGCGGTGACGTGCGCCTCACGTTCGAAGCGCGCGACGATGTCCGGCTTCATCGCTGCGTTCGGCAGCAGCACCTTGATCGCGACCTCGGCGCCTCGAGGATCGGCAGCTGCCCACACCTCACCCATGCCGCCTCGCCCGAGCAGCTGAGTGACCGTGTAGCCCGCAAGAATGTCGCCGGGGTGGATCGCCACGAAACCTGGATCGGGACGGTACCAGAGTTGTTGGCAGCAGTGGTAGCGCCGAAAAATCGTACGGTGCCGGGGGCGTGGCCGGCCCCACTTCGGCGGGACCTTCCCGCCCTCGCTCCGGGCGAAGACCTGTACTAGGCTCGATGCCGCCATGCCGCGCAACGCCGAGGATGTCGAGAATTTTCTCTACCGTCTGAACCGCAACTTCGAGGGCGAAAACGGCATGTTTCTCGTCTCGAGCGGTACGGACGGCCCCCCCATCGCCGTCCGGGTCGTCGAGCCCATCGTGGTGGTCCGGGTCGACATCGGGACAATCCCGGCCGACCAGGGCAAGCAGCTCGAGCTGATGCGCAAGTTGCTCGAGTACAACGGTACCGACCTCGTGCACGCCGCCTACGCGCTCGAGGGAGACGAGATGGTGCTCTCGGCGGGACTCGAGCTCGAGAGCCTCGACGAGAACGAGCTCGCCGCGGTGCTCAGCGACATCGATCTCGCCCTCGCGCGGCACGTTGCGACGTTGCGCGAGCTCGCCGGCTGAGCTGCACGTCAGCTCGATCCGAACCACACTTCCTACTCCTCCCCTTCGTCCAGGCCTCGGAGCAACGCTCATGGGAATCTTTTCGCGACTCGCGGCGCTCATCAAAAGCAACATCAACGACCTGATCAGCAAGGCCGAAGACCCCGAGAAGATGCTCGAGCAGGTCGTCATCGACATGGCGAACCAGCTCATCGAGGCCAAGAAGCAGGTCGCGGTCGCCATCGCCGACGAGAAGCGCCTGGCCAAACAGGCCGAGGGTGAGGCGGCCAAGGCTGCCGAGTGGGAGCGACGGGCCATGATGGCGGTGCGTGCCGGCGACGACGCGCTCGCGAAAGAGGCCCTTCAGCGCAAGAAGGAGCACGACAACCTCGCTCAGGTCTACAAGGAGCAGTGGTCGAAGCAGAAGAAGCAGGTCGACCAGCTCAAGCTTGCGCTCCGCGTCCTCAACTCGAAGATCGAAGAAGCCAAGCGCAAGAAGCAGGTGCTCATCGCCCGCAAGCGCCGCGCCGAAGCCCAGAAGAAGATCCAGGAGACGATGGCCGGGCTCCAGGAGTCGTCGGCCTTCGAGACCTTCGATCGCATGGCGCAGAAGGTCGATCAGATCGAGGCCGAGGCCGAGGCCGCCAGCGAGCTCGCCGAGGAGTACACCGGCGACGTGCTCGCCCACAAATTCCAGACCCTCGAAGCGACCCAGGGCGCCGACGACGAGCTCACTGCCCTCAAGCAGAAGATGGGCTTGGCCGCGCCCCCGCCCGAGCCGGCGGCCGAGGAGCAGGTCCGCGTCGACGCCGAGATCGAAGGCGACCAGGCGCTCCAAGAGTTCGAGCAACTCTCGACCGAGGAGCAGGACGAGCTCGCCGCTGCCCTGGCCGAGCTCGAGGCTCAAGAGCAGGCCGAGCAGGCCCGCATGAAGCGCTGACCCCTTCGTGGCGGTGAGCGACGACCTCGGTCCCGATGCCTTCGACGTCACCTCGGCCCACGCGGCTGAGGTCGACGCGCTGTTGAGCGCCCTCGGGGCGAGCTCTGCCGACGGCCTCAGCAGCGCCGAAGCGGCCTCCCGGCGCGAACGCTACGGACCCAACCGACTTCCGAGCCCCCCGCGCGATCCGGCGTGGAAGCGTCTGCTGCGTCAGCTGGCCGATCCGCTGGTTCTCACGCTCCTGGTGGCGGCGGTCATCGCGACCGTGGTCGCGGTGCAGGAGGGCAGCGGCAGCTGGCTCACGCGCTACGCCGATCCCGTCGCCATTCTCCTCATCGTCATTCTCAATGCGGTGCTCGGCTTCTACCAAGAGGCGCGGGCCGAGGCCGCGCTCGAGGCGCTGCAGAAGATGGCCGCCCCCTTGGCGCGTGTGCGCCGAGCAGGGCGCGTGCTCGAGCTCGACGCCTCCGAGCTCGTGCCGGGGGATCTACTTCTGCTCGAAGCGGGCGATGCGGTGCCGGCGGACGCCCGGCTCGTGCAGTCGATGGACGTCGCCACCGAGGAGTCGGCCCTCACTGGAGAGAGTGTGCCGGTCGGCAAGGACGCCGCCGCGGTGCTCGACCTGCGCACCCCACTGGCCGAGCGCACGACGATGGTCTTCACCGGGACAACGGTCGTGCGGGGCAAGGGCCGCGCCGTCGTCACCGCCACGGGGACGCACTCGGAGTTGGGGCGCATCGGCGAGATGATGGCGGGGATCGGTGCCCAGAAGACGCCGCTGGAGGAACGGCTCGAGTCGTTCGGGCGCATCATCCTGTGGATCTGCCTCGGGCTCTCGGCAGCGCTGCTCTTGTGGGGCTATGCGCGCCCCTTCGTGCTCGGAGGCCAGCCGCGCCCGATCTCGCTCTTGTTGCTCGAGGCCGTGGCGTTGGCCGTGGCGGCCATCCCCGAGGGGCTCCCCGCCATCACCACCATCACGCTCGCCCTCGGCATGCAGCGCATGGCCCGTCATGGCGCCATCGTGCGACGACTACCGGCGGTCGAAACCCTCGGCGCGGCCACCATCATCTGCTCCGACAAGACCGGCACCCTCACCCAGAACCAGATGACGGTGCGCCAGGCCTTCATCGTGGGCCACCACTACGACGTCACCGGCGAGGGCTATCAACCCGAGGGAGCGCTCGTGCCGCGCGACGGGGGCTCGCTGCAGGCGCCAGCCTTGCACCACCTCGCCGAGGTGGCTGCTCTCTGCAACAACGCGGAGATCGTCGAGGAGGACGGGGTGCACCGGGTCATCGGGGATCCCACCGAAGGCGCGCTGCTCGTCTTCGCGTCGAAGGAGGGGCACCCCCCCGCGAGTGTGCGGGCCGAGTCGGAGCTGCTGGCCGAGCTGCCCTTCGACAGCGATCGCCAGCGCATGACCGTGATCGTGCGCGACCACCGCGGACGTCCGGTGGCCCACACCAAGGGCAGTGTGGACGTTTTGCTCGAGCGCTGCGTTCGTTTCGAGGGCGACGAAGGGGTGGTGCCGCTCGACGATGACGTGCGCGAGGGGATCCTCGCGGCGGCCGAGGCGATGAGCGCCAAGGCCCTCCGGGTGCTCGCCTTCTGTCGCCACGAGGAAGTCGAGCGCGATGGTGATCCGGAGACCATCGAGCGCGAGCTCACGTTCCTCGGCCTGGTGGGCATGATGGACCCGCCTCGTCCCGAGGCGAAGGCAGCCGTGAAGACCTGCATCGCGGCCGGGATACGACCGGTCATGATCACCGGCGACCACAAGCTCACGGCGCGGGCCATCGCCCAGGAGATCGGCATGTGGGTCGAGGGCGACGAGGCCATCACGGGTCAGGAGCTGGCCGAGCTCGACGACGCGGCGCTCGACGAGGCGATCATGCGACTGCGCGTCTTCGCCCGCACCACCCCCGATCAGAAGCTTCGCATCGTGCGGGCGTTCAAGCACCGCGGCCACGTGGTGGCCATGACCGGCGACGGCGTGAACGACGCGCCGGCCCTTCGCGAGTCGAACATCGGCATCGCCATGGGCAAGGCCGGCACCGACGTCGCGCGCCAGGCGGCCGACCTCGTACTCTCCGACGACAACTTCGCCACCATCGTGGAGGCGGTGCGCGAGGGGCGGGCGATCTACCGCAACATCCAGAAGTTCATCTTCTTCTTGCTCAGCGCCAACGCGGGGCTCGCCATCGCCGTCTTCGGGGTCGCCTTCGTCGAGCATTGGCCACCGCTCACGCCGCTCATGCTCTTGTGGATCAACCTCGTCACCAATGGGGCGCCCGCGCTCGCGCTCGGCGTCGACCCGCCGAGTGATCAGCTCATGGTCGAACCACCCCGCGACCCCAGCCAAGGTCTGCTCGGCCGACGTGACTACCTCGGCGTGCTCTTCGTGGGCGCGGTCATGGGCGCGGCGGCCATCTACCTCTACGCGGCGGCGCACACGGGACTCGATCAAGCCCGGGCTTTGGCCTTCACCATGCTGGCCTTCTCTCCGCTGCTGCACGCATTCAGCTGTCGCAGCCCCGACGTCTCGATTTTCTCGATGCGTCCAGGTGTCAGCAAGCCCCTGCTCGTGGCGGTGACGGCCAGCGCTGCCATTCACCTGGTCGCGGTTCTCGTTCCCCCGTTGCAGCCCGTCTTTCGGACTTTTCCCGTGTCGCTGGAAGAGTGGGGTCTCATCTTGTCGCTATCGCTCCTGGTGGTGCCCGCGGTGGAGATCGCCAAGGCGATCGATCGGGCACGCGGACCCAGCAAAGCAGACGTCTGAGGTATGCTCCGCGGTCCGCGTCGGGACCTTTTTGAGCTCGGTGCGGTCTGAGGGGAGACATGAGTCTGCGTGCGGTCGTCGTTCTGCTCGCCCTTCTCGTCGTGGCCAGTCCGGCGCATGCGGCGAAGGGGCTTCGGTGTTTTCCTGCGCCCTCGAAGGTGATCCTCGACGGGGTCCCAGACGAGTGGTTGGGGGAGAATCGAAAGCTCGTCTTCAAGGTCAAAGGCGACCCCGGCGATGCGGAAGCCGAGGTGCTTCTCGCCCACGACGATCAGTTCCTCTACTTCACGGCCACGGTCACCGACAGCGAGCTGGTGGGCGGGGGCGATCACCTCGAGCTCCACCTCGGCATCCCCGGAGGCTCGGTGTCGTCTTTCGCCTTCTATCCGGGCGTGCCGGGCAAGAGCAAAGCGCGGGTCACGCTGAGCGGACGACCGGTGCGTGGTGGGGCCATCGTCGAGGCGCCACGTCCAGGGGGATACAGCCTCGAGGCCAAGGTGCCTTGGCGTGCCGTGCCCAAGTCGAGCACGGTGCGCATCGGCTACCGCGGCGTAATCGAGCTGCACGACGCGGACGGAGGCCAGCGTCCGCGCGCCATCCTCGCTTCGGCCAAGACGAAGCGCTACGGCGAGATGCCCCCCATCTCCATGCCGGCTGAGGTCGCGCTAGGGAGCGGTCTGTTGCGTCAACGCAACATCCAGACGCCTCCCGTGCACAACCTGCTCGCCAACGTCTGGGGCGATCGCATGCTCGAGCGGGTGCTGGTCTACGACCGCTTCGTGGTGGTGCTCGGACCCAACTACCGCGACGGTCAGCAGTTCTACTTTCGCGACATCGCGGCTGACGCCGACCGCGGCATGCTTCCGCAGTTCGAAGTGCGAGACCTCACCGGCGACGGTCGCGACGACATCCTCCTGCGTCGCCGCCTCACCGGCTCCGAGGGCGAGGTCGAGGCGGTCGAGGTGCTCAGCTACCACGGAGGGGAGGACACCCCGCAGACCGTCTTCGCCCACGAAGTGAAGCTGAAGCTGGCCGAGGGCGGTACCATCGAGAATCGCGTCGAAGTGACCGGCACCGGCAGCCGCACCCGCATCACCGTGCACGCGGGGAAACACCGCGGCATGGACCGCGCACGGTTCGACCGGCAGTCGAACACCGGCGGCTTGCCGGTCTTGGTGCCTTGGGGCGCCATCGCGTCCCAGACCCACGAGGTGAAAGACGGCAAGTTCGTCATCGGCAGCGAGCGCAGCCAGAAGCCCGTCCCCGTGGCAGCGCAGCCAGACGCCCCGCCAGCGCCCTCGCGGCCATCCCCCCGCCCGCGGCGTGCAGCTCCCAAGTCGCCTTCGGCGAGCGAGAACATGAAGGCGGTGTACGCGCTCTACAAAAAGAAGGCGAAGGTGAGCGGGCGCCCGCGGTTCGACATCTCGGCCAACTTCGCGGGCGACGGCGCGGCCGAGCGCCTCGTGGTGCACCGCCGCGACCTCGTGCTCTTCGGTCCCGGGATCCGCGACGGTCGCGCCTTCTCAGCCATCACGCTGTCGGCTTTCGAGCGAGACGGCGACCTCAAGCGCGTGGAGAGCCGCGACGTGACGGGCGATGGCCGGCACGAGATCGTCGTGCACGGCATCGTGCGTGCGAAGATGCCCTCCGACCTCGGCGGGGGCGAGCTCCTGCGTGAGGTGGTCTACATTTACACGCTGCGCTCGGGCCAGCTCGAGCGGGTCTTCGGGGCCGAGCTCGGCCGGGTCGTCGGGAGCAAGTCGGTGCGGGCCAAGATCGCCTTTGGTCGCGGCAAACTCACGCTCGAGCCGGGCAAAGCGAAGGGCTACGACGAGCGCTCCTACCCCTGGCGCCAGAAGACCGAGCCCGAGGACAGCGGTTTCGAGCCGCTGGTCTTGCCGTGGGGCGGGGTGGATCGCGTGCGGCTCGCCTACGACGGGAAGCGCTTCAAGCGGGACGGATGAGGTAGGCAAACGCGCGGTCGAGTCGACGGCGGCCTCATCATTCGTTACATACCGCCATGGTTGCGTCGATGCGCCGGGGCGGTGCCGACGTGGCTTGGAGGTCTCGATCCATGCGCTGGAAGTTCGCGCCGGCGGCGCTCTTGCCTTTGTTGACCCTCGCCTGTTCGGGGGCCGAACCCCATGACGGAGAGGTCGGTGCCACCCAGGCACCCATCGTCTCGGCCCCCAACGAACGGGTCGAGGTCTTCGTGATCATGGATCGCGCGCCGGTGGCGGCGACCTGGCGCAGCGCGTCCGACCCCGAGGTGCGGGCGACGGCGGCCAAGCGCCACCGGGACGAGCTCCGCCAGGACCACGTGCGCATGCGCAAAGAGCTGGCCCAGAACGGCGCGGTGGTCATGGAGGAGCTCGTGCTCCTCGCCAACGCTTTCCACGTGGAGGTCAAGCGTGCGTCGTTGCCCCGACTTCGTGCGATACCCGGCGTAAAAGCGGTGGAGCCGGCGCCCATGTTCCACGCCACGCTCAACCGAGGATTGCGCAGCGTCCGTGCACCCGAGGCTTGGTCCGCGCCCCTCGGCCTCCATGGCGCGGGGATCAAGGTCGGCATCATCGACACCGGCGTGGACTACTACCACGCAGCAATTGGCGGCACCGGCAATCCGGCCGACTTCAGCTCGGACAATACGGCCATCATCGAGGCCGGGACCTTCCCCACCGCACGCGTAGTGGGCGGCTACGACTTCGTCGGCGACAACTACAATCCGGAGGTCGGTGCTTCGACGATCGCCGAAGACCCCGATCCCCTCGACTGCGAAGGCCACGGAACCCACGTGGCATCGATCGCCGCGGGCAACGCGGTCAACGAGGACGGAAGCGTCTTCATCGGGTCGTACGATCAGAGCCTCGATCTCAACCAGTTCCGCGTGGCCCCCGGCGTAGCACCCGAGGCTGAGATCTATGCGCTCAAGGTCTTTGGCTGCGCACGGGGAACGAGCGTGGTCGCTTCGGCCCTCGAGTGGGCAGCCGACCCCAACGACGACGGCATGCCCGACGACCGCCTCGACGTGGTCAACCTCTCACTGGGCAGCTCCTACGACATCGCCGGCCAACTCTTCTACGGCCAGGTCATGGACAACCTCGTCGGTGTGGGGACCGTCGTGGTGGCGGCCGCGGGCAATGATGGCGGCACCTTCTTCGTCACCGGCTCTCCGGGCAGCGTTCCCCCGGTGCTGAGTGTGGCGGCGAGCGTCGACGCTGGTCTCACCAACGTGCTCACCACCGCGGGGGACATCACCGGCGTCGAAGGTGCCATCACGCAATCGCTCTCCTCGACCGGTAGCATCACCGCTGCCGCCTCCAGGGCCGAGCCGGCCGATGCCTGCACCCTTCTCACCAATAGCGCCGAGGTCGCGGGCACCATCGTTCTCATCGATCGCGGCTCCTGCTCGTTCCAAGACAAGCTGACGCGGGCTGCGGCGGCGGGCGCGGTGGGCGCCATCATCATTCAGAACGACGGAGATCCGCCCTTCTCGATGGGCGGCAATGGCAGCGTCGGGATCCCCGGCGTGATGGTCTCCCAGGCCGACGGTCAGAACCTGGTGGCGTCCTTGATGAACGGCTCGCTCACCATCACCTTATCGGCCGACCCCTACGAGGGGCCCGGCGCCGAGCAGGTCGCCGGCCTCAGCTCACGTGGACCGGGCCTCGACGGGATCACGGTCAAGCCCGAGATCGCGGCGCCGGGCGTCGGTGTCGATGCCGCCGACGTGGGGAGTGGAACGCAGCCGACCAACAAGAGCGGCACCTCCATGGCTTCCCCCTTCGTCGCGGGCGCGGCTGCCCTCGTGCGTGAAGCTCAGCCGGCGCTCACGGCGCTCGACGTGAAGGCCATGTTGATGAACCACGCCCAGCCGATCGTGGGCACCACCGGCGCGCGTTTCCCGGTCTCCATGCAGGGCACCGGGCGCCTCGACGTCGCCCGCGCTGCCGAGGGCGCCATCACCATGCGCGACGCTCAGGCGCGCGACCTCATGGGCGTGACCTTCGGGGCGCACGTCACGGACGAGGTCTGGACGGACACCCGAACGGTAGAGGTGAAGAACCACGGCCAGACCGTGCGCACCTTCGCGGTTTCGGCCAACCCTCACCGCAATCTGCCCGGGGTCACCATCACCACCACGCCTCCGTCGGTGACGGTCGCGCCGGGCCAAACCCAGGCCATCACCGTCGACATCGAGGTCGACCCCGAAGTCTTCGGCACCCCGCCTCTCGATCCGTTCACGCCGCCCGAATACGACTTTGGTCAGGGCGACCCCAACCCCCGTCACGCCCTCGTCGAGATCGACGGCTACGTGCAACTCGACGACAGCACCGACACGGTGCGTCTGCCCTACTACGCCTTCGTGCGGCCTGGGGCGCGGCGTCGTGGGGTGGTGGGCGAGTGCTCGTCCGAGGAGGTCATCGTCACCACCGAGGGCGCGAGCGCACACCCCAACCCGGTGGTGAGCGCCTTCCAGCTCGGCGTCGCGGACCCGGTCAACCTCCCCGAGGAGGAAGCCATTTACGACATTCGCGCCACTGGTGCTGCGAGCGACCTGCCCACGGCCGAGACCTTCGAAGACGTGTCCGTCTTCTTCGGGGTCGCGGTCGAGGGCACCTGGACCACGCCTGCGGCGGGCCCGATCAGCGCGGCTGGCGTCATCATCGACGTCAACGACGACGACATCCCGGACTATGCCGTCGTGGCCGAGCCCCTCGGCGCCGAGGGGCCCTACCTCGACCTCTTGGCCTCGACGACCTACGACCTGTCGCAATGCGAGGGAGGCTCGATCAACTCGTGCCTCGAGAGCGAGCGGAAGCGTTACCTCAACATCGTGCCGTCGACGACGGTGGACACGGTACCGTTCTTCAACGGGGTGGTCGTCTTCGCGGCCTTCGCGGACCAGATCGGCCTCACCCCCGAGCAGACCCGCTTCCGCTACGCCGGCGTGACCCTCAGCATCTACGGCGAGCAGGAGCGAACGGCGTGGGCCAGCTACGACGTGGGCGCGCCAGCGCTCGACCCGTCCACCGACGCGCCCATCGAGGGGCGTCCGGTGTTCGAGGCGAACCAACAGATCCGCGTGCGCCGAGGCGATGGCGGTAGCGGGCAGCTTCTTCTCCTGCACCACACCAACCTCGAGGGCCTGCGCTTCGAGGTGGTCGACGTGGGCTTGCCCGGCGGGGTCGTCGTCAACGTGACCGGTCCCTCTGCAACCACGGACGACCAGGCCGTGATGCGGGTCGAGGTACGGAACGATGGCGCGGCCGTGATCGAGAGCTTCACCGTCGACCTCTCTGCCGAGGGCGGCGCGATCTCCGCCATCAATGCGCCCGGCCTCGACTGTGGCGCGAGCCAATGCGACATCGGCGGTCTCGGGCCCGGGCAGAACCTCGCCTTCGACGTGACGGTCGATGCGCAGAGCAATGCATCGCAGGTGCTGTTCACGGCCGAGGCACGGAGCGGCGGCGGGTGTTCGGTCACCGCCGAAGCCGCCGTCTCGCGTGAGCTGCCCGAACCACCCGAAGGCAGCGTCTTCGACGTGGGCTGTGGCTGCACCGTCGTGGGGCAGCCCGACGACGAGCCGCTCCCGGGTTGGCTGCTGCTGCTCGGACTCTTCGCCGTACCTCTCGCCCGCCGGCGCGGATGAGCTAGGGCGGGTGCCCTGAGCGCGTCGGTCGCGGGCGAGGGCTCAGCGGCGGAAGCGCGTGTGGCGGGCTCCGAGGTAGAACTTGCTCGTCGTCGTGTAGGCCGATGGGCTCACGAAGATGACGCTGAGGTACTGCGGGCGGTCGGACGGCATGTCCACGTTCACCAGCTTCGTGCGCCCATCGCTCACGGTGACGGTGGTGTTCTTCACGAGCCTCAGTTCGCTGTACTTCGGGTACACGCGTCGATGTGCCTCCGTCCACGTGTAGGTGCAGATCTGGAGGCCGAACTCTCCCTTGCGGGCCTTTAGCTCCACCTCAAACCGGGTCGCGGTGTCTTTCAGGCCCCACACACCATAGGCGTGGTTGACGCCCTTGGTCGACTGCGCCCACGGCGTCATCGCCTTGTTGGAGGTGCGCATGGCGTGCAACGTGGGCCACCACGTGCGCTCGTAGCCCCTGGGCTTGTACGCCTTGGGCTTTCCGATGTGGGCGAGTCGAGAGTTGATGACCAGCTTCCTGCCGGTGGTCTTCGGGTCGATGCGCCGTGGTCCGGCTTCGGCTTCGCTCGTGAGCCCGAGGGTTCCGAACGCGGCCGCCGCGGAGGCGAGTTGAAGAAAGTGCCGTCGGTCGAGGGAGGGGTTGCTCGTCATGCTTCGTCATTGAGCAAGTGCGGGGCCAGCCATTCCGACCGTGACGACCTCGGTAGGTAGTGGTGATCATTGCGCGGCAACGAAGCCGCTAGGGGACGTGGAACGTTCTGTGGAGCGTCCCGCCTCTACCCCGGTCTCGCCTATGCCGTCGGCTTTGCGCGACGCCGCTTCTCGAGCGCTGGAGGAATGGACAGAAACAGGATCGCGGCCACGATGAGGCCCGCCCCTCCGAGCTGATGCGAGCTCGGGGGAGTGCCTCCAAGGAACCAGGTGAGGGCGTAGCTGGCCAGCACGCCCGCGAGGATGCTCGACGACCGATTGACCGGCACCGAGAAGGTGTTCTCACGCTTGTCGAGGTAGACCAGGCTCCCGAAGATCCCCGTGCCCTGTGACAAGAGGCCGACGAGCAGCGCCTCGGCCACGATGGGTCGGGAGAAGAAGGTCGTGAAGCCCGC
>JAUHZF010000281.1 GCA_030426145.1 Polyangia bacterium | reverse complement strand
GGCGACCTGGTACATGCCCACGGCCTCCTCGCGCACGACGCGCACCTCGTTGTAGCCCAGAGAGCGCTCCTCCTCCTCAGGCTCGGCGGCGGATGGGGCCATGTCGGCCACCATCATGTCTTCCAGCTCGTAGAGGTAGGGGTCGTAGACGTGCACGTTCACCACGGGCGGGTCCACGGCCGCCTCGATCTGGGCGTAGGTCGTGTCCTCGATCTTGCGGATGGCCGGCGGCGTCGGGAAGGGGATGAGCATGCCGAAGTTGTCGACCTTGCCCTCGAAGCCCGGCTCGAGGCGCACGCCGAGGGCATCGTCGGCGACGTAGGCGTTGAGGTGGGGAAAGGCCCCATGGTCTCGCCATGCGAAGAGCTGCTCGGCGAGTACGAGGCCCACCAAGACCCCGAGCACGGCGAGGGCGAGCCGGCGCGGCCACTTCGACCGACGCGTCTTCTCCCCGCGCGGAGGTTTCGCGTCATCCTTTGGCACGGACGCTTCTTCAGCGGGCTCGCTCTCGTCGTCGGCCATGACGCGGTTGTACCGCACCCGTCGAAGCGCGCGATAGGTACCTCAGCTGCGGCCGCACTCAGCAGTTGCACTTGGTGGTGTCGCGGGCTTCCATGCCGATGACCCGTCGCCGGGCGTCGAGCGCGATGTGGCAGCATTGTTCGACCGACTGGCGCAGCTGGCGCCGCCCACGGGCGACCCGTGACTTGACCGCCGTGAGCGAGAGACCGAGCCGCTCTGCGGCTTCACGCTGGGTGAGGCCCTGCAGCTCGGTCAGCTCCATCACCTCGCGATAGGGCGTGGGCAGGTCGGCCACGAAAGCTCCGAGCACGCCGGCCAGGGCCTGCGCGGGATCGGGGGCCGAGCTTTCGCGCTCTTCGACCACGGGCGCCACCGCTTCTGGCTCTTCGACCGGAATGTCGCGACGGCGCGCGTGACGGCGGCCGTGGTCGGCGATGGCCGAGCGGGCGACGGCGATCATCCATGGACCGAGGCGCTCGGGGTCGTCGAGCGCCGGGAGGCCCCGGTGCATGCGCAGGAGGACCTCCTGCATCACGTCGTCGGTGTCGTCGCCCACCCGCCGCCGCACGAAGGGGCGCAGCTCACGGTCGATGGCTGCCCAGGAGACGTTCACGCCGATGCCGGCTCCTCGCAGCACGAAGGGGCGCAGCACGACCCATCCTCGGGTTTCTTCGCTTTGATCCGGGCCGAGGCGATCACGTCTTCGATGCCTTCACCGGGCATCCACGAGGCGATGGCTTCCTGCATGCGTGGGTCGATGGCGACCTCGATGTCGACGAAGCCGGCGGCCTTCAGTGCGTGGCGCAAATCCTCCACCGAGATCGCTCCCGCCACGCAGCCCGCGTAGGCGGCGGCGTGCTCTTGGATGCGCTCCGGGATGGGCGCGGTCGCGACGACGTCACCGATGGCGAGCCGGCCGCCGGGACGCAGCACGCGGAAGGCCTCTCGCATCACCTGCGCTTTGTCGGGCGAGAGGTTGATCACGCAGTTGCTGATGATGACGTCGACCTGGGCATCGGCGACGGGGAGGTTCTCGATCTCTCCGAGGCGGAAGCTGACGGTGGGGTGGTCATCTCCTGCGTTGCGCCGCGCGAGCGTGATCATGTCGGGGGTCATGTCGACCCCGATCACCTTGCCGGTTTCGCCCACAGCCTTGGCCGCGAGGAAGCAGTCGATGCCGCCGCCCGAGCCCAGGTCGAGCACCGTCTGCCCGGCCTCGAGCTCAGCGAAGACCTGGGGGTTACCACAGCCCAGGCCCAGGTTGGCTCCCTCGGGGACCGTGTCGAGCTGGCTCCCGTCGTAGCCGAGGGTCGTCGATGCGTCGGGCCGCGGCCCTACGCAGCAACCGGGGCTGCAGCTCGATGTCTCCGGGCCCTCCAGGACCTGTCGGGCGACGTCTCCGTAGGTTTGGCGGACCTGGCTTCGAATGGTGTCTTGCTCGTTCATGCAGAGACAGACGCCCCCCGGGCGCGATGGACGCACACATTCTAGCCTGCGGCCTCGTCGAGGGCGTCGTCGACATCGGTGAGGCGCGCGCGCCCCTTGGGATCACCGAGGCTCACCATCACGCCCACCAAGCCCGAGAGCAGGAAGGCGGGAGGAAGCTCACCGAGGGCCTCGAACACGGGGCCGACCCCTCCGAGCTTGGTGGCTCCGAACTTGAATAGGGGGACGCAGGCGAACCCCGTGACCATGGCCGCGATGGCACCGCGCGCCGTCATGCCACGCCAGAAGAGCGACAGGATGATGGTCGGACAGAAGGTGGCCGCGATGCCCGACCACCCGAAGATGACGAACCAGAACACGGTGCGGGTCTCCGAGACCACGGCCACGGTCATCGACACCGCGAGGGCGACCAGGGCCAGACCCAGGGTGGCCTTGCGGCCCATCGACATCAGCTCCTCATCGCCGAGGTCGGGGCGGAAGACCTTCTGGTAGCCATCGCGCACCGCGGCGCTGGACGCGACCACGAGCAGCGAGTCCACCGTGGACATGATCGCGCTCAGGACGATGGCGATGTAGAGGCCGATGATCACCGCGGGGAAGGTGTGCTCGACCAGCAGGGGCAACACGTTCTGGCCACCATTGCCGAGCACCCCCTCTTTGCCGACCATGTCGGCGCCGGGCTGGTGGAGGATGGCGCGGCCGAGCATACCCACGAGCACCGCACCCCCATCGGCGAGCACCGTCCATACGAAGGCGACGCCGGTGCCCTTGGGGATCTCGGCCGTGTTCTTCAGCGCCAAGAACCGCACGAAGATCTGCGGCGAGCCGAGGAAACCGAGCCCGATGAGCGCGAGCCCCACCGTGCCGGCCATCGCCGTCGCGGTCCAGCCGTCGGGACCGGCGGCCGACAGCAGGCTCGGGTCGATGGCCGTGAGCCGATCGATGAGCGAGCCGTCGAGCGACGCCCAGGCCACGGCCGGGAGCGCGACCAGGCCCAGGAACATCAGGGTGCCCTGAAAGACGTCCGACCAGACCACGGCGAGGAAGCCTCCGCTGATCGAATAGGCCATCACGACGGCGAACCCGACGAGGGCACCCAAGAAGTAGTCGACGCCGAGAAAGGTCTCGAAGGCGGTACCGGTCGCGTCGATCTGCGCGCTGACGTAGATGGTGACGAAGATCACCAGCGTGCTCGCAGCGACCAGCCGTAGCCGTTTGCTGCCCTCGTCGGCGAAGCGCGATTCGAGGTAGTCGGGCACGGTGAGGCTGTCGTAGCGGTCGGTGAGTCGCTTGAACCGCTTGGCCATGAAGAGCCACGCCCCCACCACACCCAGCACCTCCCCCAACACGACCCAGAAGGCGCGTACGCCGAGCGCCGCCCCCATGCCGGTGAGGCCAAGAAGCAGCCAGGCCGACTCACCGGTGGCCCGCGCCGAGAAGGCGACGGCCCAGAAGCCCAGCTGCTTGCCTCCCGCGTAGTAGTCGTCGAGGCCCTTCATGCGCCGGCTGGCCGCCCAGCCAATGGCCAGCAAGACCGCGAGGTAGACCCCCACGCCGATGAACTTCCAGATCATGGCTCGTGCACCGTAATGGGCGCGACGGGCGCAGGTAAAGCTCAGGCCACTTCGGACTTTTCTTCGCCGAGCACGAGGTTGCGCAACGTCTCGGCCTCGACGGGCTTGTGCACGAAGCGCGGCGCGATGTCGGACACGAAGCTGAGCGCGCGCGGGGTGAAGGTGCCGCCGCTCATGAAGACCATTCGCGGCTCGAGCTCCGGCCAGGCCTTCTTCACCCGAGAATGCACCTCGACGCCGTCGATGCCCGGCATCATCACGTCGCAGAGGATGAGGTCCCAGCGTCGGTCCTCGGCGAGGACCTCCAGCGCAGCTTCGCCGCTGGTGACCATCACCACGTGGTGGTCGCGGAGGATGCGGGCCATGGCCTTGGTCACGAGCCGGTCGTCGTCGCAGATGAGTACGCGCCTCGCCCGAATGAGCTCGGCCGACTGTTGCGGCGCGGGTCGTTCCGGGGCGGCCAGAGGCTCGGACGAGATACGCAGCGCGACGCGGACCGTGGTGCCCCGACCTGCTTCGCTCTCGAGCTCGAGTCGGCCGCCCTGACGCTCGACCAGGTTGCTGGAGACCGACAGGCCGAGGCCGGTGCCCACACCGACCGGCTTGGTGGTGAAGAAGGGCTCGGTGACCTTGTCGAGGATGTCGTCGGGGATCCCGGGGCCGTCGTCGCGCACCTCGGTAACGACGCGATCGCCCACCTTCTTCACCTCTACCTCGATGGTGCCGTCGGTACGGTCGCCGAAGGCTTGCAGCGCGTTCAGCAGCAAGTTGAGGAACACCTGCGTGAGCCGTGGTTCATCGCCCACCACCAGCGGCACCTCCTCGATGCTGCGCCGAAGCACGCTGCGGTGGCTGAGCTGAGGCTCCGCGATCCGGATCGCCTTCTCGAGGGCGACCCTCACGTCGGCCGCGCCCTCCTCTTCGTCTTCGCGGCCGAAGGTCTTGAGGTCCTGCACGATGCGTCGAATGCGAAGCGCGCCGTCGAGCGCTTCTTCGACCGACTCGACGAGCCCTTGGTGCTCGGGCGGCAGCTGCTCTTTCAGATGTTCGAGGTTGAAGATGACGTAGGTGAGGGGGTTGTTGATCTCGTGGGCCGTGCCGGCTGCGAGACGACCGATGGAGGCCATGCGCTCCGTGCGCAGAAGGCTCGCCTCGGTCGCGGCCAGAACACGTTCGCGCTCAGCCTTCTCCGCCTCGCGCAGCGCGTCTTGGGTGCGGTCGTAGAGGGCGAGCGCGATGCCGGCCGCGAACCCGAAGAAGACGATGGCGCCCATGAGCCTGGCGATGGCGAGGCGGTCTGGGGGGAGGTGATCCGTGAGCTCGTAGCCGAGCTCGGGAGCGAGACCGAGGGCACTGGCGCAGGCCGCGACCACACAGAACCAGCCCACGCCAGCGCTGCGGCCGACGGTGGTGGTGGCGAGCATGGGGGCCGAAGCCATGATGAGCATGGGCGCCGTCCAGAGTCCTCCGCGCAGGACCGCGACGTAGGTGAAGACGGCCGTCCAGCCCGCGACCAGGAGATGGCCGGAGAGCCGCCACCTGTTCGTGGCACGGAGAACGACGATGACGATGAGCCCGATGAGGGCACCGACATGGTAGGCGTTGCCGATGCGCGCGACGCCCAGGACCTGGTGCCAGGTTCCAGCGATGAGGCCTCCGAGCGCAGAGAGCACGCACCCCGACACCGTCACCGATGCACGTCGTCGTGCCTCGTCGTCCGTGAGTGACGCCGGAACGAGTCGGTGGAGCAGGCGAACGATTGGCGATTTCAAGGCGGGCCCACGCTCTAGAATATGGAAACGGGGAGCAAAATCCACGACGAGGAGCCCGGCCCGTCGACCTGTTAGGATGCTCGTGTGGGTCATCGGGTCTACTTCTACGACGACGCGTCCGGAACGCAGCGAGCGGCGGATGGGGCGGTGCCAGAGCCCCTGAAAGAGATCCTCGCCCTGATGGATCGTGTGCTCAAGGAGCCCGGGAGCTTCGTCGGCGTGCTCGCACCGGACGACACCCTCATCACCTTTCTCGTCACGGGAGAAGGGGAAGTGCAGTTCGATGTGCCCCAGCCCGCCCGTCGCGGGTCCTACATGAGGGTTTGCAACCTCGAGGACTGCAAGACGTTGATGTCCCGCTTTGCAGAGGCCGAGACCTTCGTGCACGCCGACTTCGACGGGCTCGCGTTCGAGAAATGGTAGCCGTCACTCGCTGGCGACAGAGAGCTGCATCACAATCGTGACCACGGCCGCGCCCCCTTCGGGCGGCGCGAATCCGCCCGACGAAATCACCGCCTCGAGGCAAGGCACGATGACCGACGTGCCGCTTCCACCGCCTCCAGCGACCGACTGAACCTCGCCTTCGGGTCCGAGCTTGGCCGTGAGGGTGACCGAGCCCGCGATGTCGGGGTCCTTGCTCAAGCCCGCTTGATAGCAGCGGCGGAATCGTCCCCGCATGCGGGCCACCACGGTGCTCGCGTTGGCGACCTTGCCCCCGGTCACGCCGGTTCCGCCCAGGACGACCGTGGCCTCGTTTTGCGGTCCGTTCGGCGGGAAACTGCCCGAAGGGGGGCGAACCACGGGCTTTCTCGCCGCCGCCTGCTTCGCCTCTTCGATCATCGCTTCGATGGCCCGACGCTGGTCTCCATCGACGGCGAGAGGAGACGCGAGCAGCTCGACGAGGACCCCGACCTTTTCGCTCGGGGTCATGGTCTTGCCTCCGAGCCTCATGCCAGGAGCCTCCTCCAGTGGAGGCGGTGGCACCGCGTCGGAGGTGGTGCAGACGCGGTCGTGGATGGGGTAGTGGTCGGTGGCGATGGCCTTCAGGTCGAGGTCGATGCACGCCTTTGCGACGGCGAGGGCGCCTGGGGCCGCCTTCTCCAATGCGTCGGCGCCCAACAGGTCGATGCCCCACGCGACCACGGGGCACGCGTCGCAGTCCTTCGCGTCGATGACGCCACCCACGCGAGCGGCGGCATGGGCGTCGAGGGCAGCGAATCCCGCGTCGGGGCGAGTGAGCCAGATCCCTACGGCCACGCACCCGATGGTCGCCAGGGCTCCGAGCCCGGCCAGCGCGCGCCCGGTGCCAGCCTTCAGGGCCACCGCGAGCGACATGATCAGCGGCAGAGCCACGGCGGCGGCACCGAGAAACACCAGCTGTCGCGCTTCGCCGTAGCCCAGCTCGGTGATCTGACGCATCTCCTTCGGGGAGAGCGTGGTCATCGACCAGATCGCGTGCACCGCATAGCGCGCCACCATGCTTCCCCCGAGACCCACGCCCGCACCGCACGCTGCGATGATGGCGGCGACGCCGGCCCCCGTACCGGCCTGTGCGCGCTTGGGCCCGAGGACCTGGACCAGCGCCCAGACCGCCAAGGCCAGCGCGAGGAGCCCCAGCAGGCCCGACAGAACGACCCACACCAAGTGGTGTTTCACCACCGAGATCAGGGGTACGGGATCCATGCTCGCGAGAGCGTACCAGAGTGCGCGCGCGGGGGTGGCGCACGCGAGGACTCAGCGCAGACACACGGTGTCCGGCATCCCCGGAATGAAGCGCCAATGCTGGGCTCGTCGTGTGACTCAGCCCGGTCGGTTGCGCATGTGGTGTGCGAGCGGCTCGAGCCGCGACACGAGGAAGGTACGAAGCTCGGCATCCGCGACGGTTTCGTCGAGCGCGCGCCGCATGCAGAGCATCCACTGCTCGGTCTCGGCCTCCCGGATCTCGACCATCATGTGCCGCCGCCTCAGCCGCGGATGCCCGAAGCGCTCGACGTAGAGCGGGGGTCCCCCGAGCCAACCGCTGAAGTACCAGAAGAGCTTCTGCCGCGCGTTGCTCAGGTCCTTCGGATGAAGCGCCCGCACCTCGGTGGCTTCGGGGAGGGTCTCCATGAGGTCGTAGAACCGCTCCACGAGGTTCCGGACCCCTTCTTCGCCCCCGATCTTCTCATAGGGGCTGACGTCGTTCGTGTCGTTCACGGCTGGCTTCGATGCTGCCACAAACGAGCTGCAGCCGCTCGGCACCATCGCGTCGACGCGAGGGCGTCGCAGAGCACCGCCTTGGGGATGCGCCAGCGAAGAAGCCATGGGGGCGAGGGCCTGGTAGCATCGACGTATGAAGCGTCTCGTCGTGGGCAGTCTGTACGGGCTGGCCATCCTCGGTGGCTGCTCGTTCGACTGGGATGCGTACGACCCGCGTCTGAGCGAAGGGGCGCCTGCCGCTGGGGGCGCGGGAGGCCTCGGGGGTACCACCGCCGACGGGGGCAGCACGAGCACATCCGGAGGCGCCGGTGGAGACGGGACCTGTACCGTCGACGCGGACTGCGCCCGCGGGTCCTTCTGTGGATGTGCCTCCATCGGGGTCGTGGGCGTGACGGAGAACAGCACGCCGACCGGTCCGCTGACCATTGCGACCCCGAGTGAGGTGGAGGACGGTGACGTGCTCATCGTGGGGATCGCCGTTCGCCCCGACGATGCGATGGCGGTCACCCCGGCGGGGTGGACATCGATCCGTGTCACGACATCGTCCGCATCCATCACGGAGAACCTCCACAGCTACTACCGGGTGGTCGAAGCGGGGGAGGCGGCTTCCCATACGTGGACTTTCAGCGATGCGCACACCGGCGCAGTGGGGGGCATCATCGCGCTCCGTGGTGCCGACCCGGTGGCGCCCATCGAAGCCGATGATGGCCAGAGCATCGACGGCGCGACGATCTTCGGCGGCTTGCCCGTCGACGCGCCGAGTCTGAGCACCAGCGGTCCCCAGTCGATGATCGTCAGCCTCTACGGCGCGACGTCGTCGAGCCAATGGCAGCCGCCGCCGGGCATGACCGAGGCGGTCGACCTGTCCACGCTCGGGGCGTCGACGGCTGGTGAGACGTTGCTCATGAGCTATGCGCCGCAGGGCGCGGCCGGAGACAGCGGCGTGAAGACGGCCACGGTGGAACGCCACGATGGGCCTACCGCCGTGAGTCAGATCATCGCCGTGCGGCAGCTCTGCGTTTCGGACCGGTGCACGCCGCAGCAGGCTGACGGCTGGACGTGCACGGCCGACACGCAGTGCCAGAGCGGGATGTGCGTAGAGAACCATTGCTGCGGCGGCACGTGCCGCGGTGCGTGCGAGGCGTGCGACGTCGCAGGAAGCCTGGGTACGTGTGCGCCGGCAACGGCAGGCAGGCACGGCGAGCCCGATTGTAGCCCCTACGCATGCGACGGCACGCTCACTTCGTGTTCCGTCTCGTGCTCGAGCCACGTCGATTGC
Organism: Polyangia bacterium; assembly: GCA_030426145.1. GTDB lineage: Bacteria > Myxococcota_A > Polyangia > Polyangiales > Polyangiaceae > JAPYTK01. The sequence goes on along the minus strand of JAUHZF010000281.1, from coordinate 3,768 downwards.
AAGGGCGGCTTCTTCTGCAATGGCTCGGGCAGCTGCGTGCCGATCCGGAGCGACGGTGAGCCCTGCTCGGCGGAAGCGCAATGTAGCAGCGGCAACTGCGCCGACGGCTATTGCTGCGACACCGACTGTGGCGGAGCCTGCAACGCATGCGACCGACCGGGAAATGAGGGCACCTGCGGTCCGGTCGCAGCTGGCGGAACCGGCACGCCGTCGTGCACCCCCTACCTGTGCGACGGTTCGAGCAGCTCCTGCCCCGCGACGTGCACGCTCGCGGCGGATTGTGCTTCAGGCTTCACCTGCACGGGCGGAAGCTGCATCTGAAGCGCGGTCTCGAACATGGTGAGAGGTTCGGTTCCACGGTCACTTCGAAGCCATCGTCGAGTGCTTCGAGCGTCGCGATCATGACGGCGCCTGCGAGAGGGCGGCGAGCTCGGGGGGGCCTGGATGGACCGGGCCTTCATAGCCCATGGTGACGAGCTCCAGCAGGTTGCCGAAGGGGTCGAGGAAGTAGAGCGAGGCGTGGCCCGGGGGGCCGAGGCGGCGAGGTCCTTCGGTAGGAACACCCGCGGCGGAGAGCCGCTCGCGAAATGGGTCGAGCTCGTGGGGGGCGACCTCGAAGGCGATGTGGGGGTGAGGCCGCGGCGGCGCGGGGCGGTGGTCGCGCTGGAGGAAGATGTCGAGCTGCAGATCGCCGCAGCGAAGCTCGAGGTGGAGGGGGCTGTTGTCGGCGTCGGCCTCGGCCTCGGCGGCGCGCTCGGGGCGATACTTCAGGAAGGTGGCCCGGTCGAAGTGGCGAACGAGGGTCAGACCGAGGAGGTCGACATAGAAGCGCTCGGCGCGCTCTAGGTCGCTGGCGGGGAGGGTGGCGTGGGCCACGCCTGTGATGGGGGGAGCTGGGCGCGGGTTCGAAGGATTGGTGCTTGGCATGGTCGGAGCTTGGGTCTCGTGCATCGTCACCACCAGTGATGATTGGTGATGGTCATGATGACGATCGGAAATACCTTCTCCGTCCGCCTCAACCTCCACCTCATTCTGGACCGAGGTCAGTCTCCGCGGCCGTCGGCGCTCCATCGCCGTGATGCGTCCAACCTGGCCACGTCAACCACACCCTCCCATGCTGGTTGGGGCGGCCGCGTACGAAGCAGCGCTTCTCGACGATTATCACCACGAATGATAACTGAAGGGTGGTCGTCATGACGGATGTGAATCTCTTCTCCATCGACCTCAATCTCCTCGTGGTGGTGGACGCGGTGTTCGAGACGCGGAGCGCCACCAAAGCCGCCGCGCGGCTCCACGTCACGCAGTCGGCGGTGAGCAACGCCCTGCGACGCGCGCGCCGACTTTTTGAAGACCCGCTCGTGACCCGGACCGGAAGCGGCTTCGTCGCGACACCGCGGGGAGCTGCCCTTGCGCCCAGGATCCGCGAGGCCTTGGAGAAGATCGAGGACGTGATCGCGGAGGGCGCGGCCGAAGACCCTGGATCGAGCCGCCGGGCGTTCACCGTGGCGGGCACCGACGCGGTGGTTCTGACGCTTTTTCCCGCGCTCACCGCGGCGCTGCAGGCGCGCATGCCTCGGGCCACCCTGCGCGGGGCGACGCTGGACCGTTTCATGGCGACGGGAGGGATCGCATCGGAGGGGCTCGACCTGCTCATCGGCATTCCCCCTCGGGTGCCAGCCGGAGCACACGCCGAGGACCTCTACGAGGAGGAGATGGTGGTGCTCGCGCGCGCCGACCATCCGGCGATCGGTCGCCGGTTGAGCCGCGCCACCTATGCGCGTCTGCCGCACGCCGAGCTCGCCTTGTTCGGTGAGGCCGATGACCGCGTGACGCGCGCCCTCGCGACGCACGGCCTCGAGCGCCATGTGGTGGTGACGGTGCCCCACGTCGCGGCTCTCCCATTCTTGGTCGCGGGGAGCGACCGGTTGGCGACGGTGATGTACGGGCTTGCCGCGATCTACGCCGAACCGCTGAGTCTACGCATCATGCGGCCGCCCGTGAAGCTCGCTCCGCTCGCCTTGCAGATGGTGTGGCACGAACGCGTCGACGCGGATCCAGCCCATGCCCTGCTGCGCGAGGCGGTTCGTGAGGTGGCGGCCGCGCGGCATAAGCGACGGAGCTGAACGTGCACGGCAAGCGACGGCTTCGCAACGCCCGCGAGCGGGCCACAGGGGCGGCTGTGTTGGTGGCGCCGCCCTGCCATCGCTTCGCGGTGCGCGCGTGGCCCATCCGTTCCGCCTCATCGTGGAGCTTCATTCCGGATCATTCCGCGCTGACGGTCAGTTTGTAGGGCGCGCACGCACTGGGGGTCGCCGAGCGTGTCACCACCACACCTACGGCCAGGTCGTCTGACGACGCGTTGGCGCACTCCACCTGGAACGACAGCACCGCCGCCGCGCCCGGAGGGCTCGAGGGATCGGGTGGCTCCGACGTACACGACGGCGGGTCCATGGATGGTTCGCCCCGCGAACAGTGGAGGCTTTCGAGCTGCCCGTTCTTGCATCGAGGCACGACGGTCGCCTGGAGACCTCGCGTGACCACCAAGGTGACCCGCGGATTTCCGATGAAGCCCGTGTCTTCGATCTCGAGCGAGAAGAAGTCGACGTCGTCGGCGTCGTGCAGACTGCGCGAGACGGATACCGTCTGCGGGAGCGTGCCCTCGCCGATCGGCTCGTCTTCGATGGCGCCGAGGGCCGTGGCGGATGTTTCGTCGTCATTGGGCTCCGACGCGTCCACCCCGCAGGACACCTCGTCGTCCTCGTCGAAGGCGCAGCCCGCGACTGTGGCCAGCGCGCAGCAGAATCCCAGGACGTGTACGGCGGACCTCCAGGATGACGACATACAGGATCGGAGAATCACGGACCGTGCCACGACCTGCAACGCCGCCTCTCCATGGGTTGGCGACCGAGGGGTGTGCACCCGTGCACGTACGGTGCACCCATCCCGCCGGCTCCCGAGGCGTGGCGGGCAAGAGGACGAGAGCGCTGGGGTCATGATCCTAGGCGGTGGCAGCCTCGGCTGCCCCGCGTGGCCAGTCATGCGCCGTCGCATCGCGGCTCCGTGTAGTCTGTCGAGATGCACGCGCGGCTCGTCGCTCCTCTCGCCATCCTCGTCGCTTGCGGCTCGGCCCAAGACGAATCCTCCAGCTCGAGCGGAACCGGAACCGGACCGGGGACGACCATCAGCAGCAGCGCGAGCGTGGGTGGCGGCGGAAGCGGCGGAACCGCCGGCGTTGGGGGAAGCGGAGGAGGCATGATGGCCCCCCCTCCTCGCGTTTTGCTCTACAGCCGAACGTCGGGCTTCAGGCACGGTTCGATTCCCAACGCCATCGCAGCGCTCGAAGCCGAAGGCATGGTGCGCGGATGGATGGTCACGGCCACCGAGGACCCGGCGACCTTCACCGCGGCGGGGCTCGCTGCCTACGACGTGGTCGTCTTTCTGCTCACGACGGGTGATGTGCTCGACGACGAGCAGCAGGCCGCTCTCGAGGCTTTCGTGCAGGCAGGCGGAGGCTGGGTCGGCGTGCACTCGGCCAGCGACACCGAATACGACTGGACCTGGTACGGGGGCCTCGTGGCCGCCTACTTCGATGGTCACCCCGCGCCTCAGAACGCCGACGTCGTGGTCGAGAACGCGTCTCACCCCAGCACGAGCCACCTCCCGGCGACCTGGAGTCGGTTCGACGAGTGGTACAGCTTCGATCGCAACCCGCGTCCGGATGTCGACGTGCTCCTCAGCCTCGACGAAAGCACCTACAACCCGGGCAAC
>JAUHZF010000618.1 GCA_030426145.1 Polyangia bacterium | reverse complement strand
ACATGACCCGCGGCAAGCCAGGGCCCGAGCAGCTGACCCTCAGCGAGCCGATGCTGTCGATCCTCGGCCCCGAGGACCTCGAGGGCGAAGGGGGCGACTACCGCAACTACGGCCTACCAGCCGGCATCCCCGAGGCGCGCGATCTCTTCGCCGGCTACTTCGGCGTATTCCACGACGAGGTGATCGTGGGCGGGAACTCCAGCCTCCAACTGATGCACTACGCGCTCAGCTTCGCCGTCGCCCAAGGTGTTCCCGGAGGAAACGGCCCTTGGGGTCCCGGCACCAAGGTGGTCTGCCCCGTGCCTGGCTACGACCGACACTTCGCGGTGTGCGAATCGCTCGGCCTCGAGATGCTGACGGTGCCGATGACGAAGACCGGCCCCGACTTGGAGGCGGTGCGCGAGCTCGTGAAAGACCCGTCGGTCAAGGCCATGTGGAACGTGCCGAAGTACAGCAACCCCACCGGCGTGACCTACGACGACGCAACGGTGGTGGGCCTCGCCACGATGGAGACGGCGGCGCCCGACTTCCGTCTGCTCTGGGACAACGCCTACAACGTGCACCACCTCGGTGGCGGACCAGCCCCCCTTCAAGAGGTGGTGAGCACATGCGCCGATGCGGGACACCCCAACCGACCTCTCGTCTTCGGGTCGACCTCCAAGATCACCCTTCCCGGAGCTGGTGTCGCAGCCTTCGCGGGCTCGAGGGCGAACGTCGATGACATGCTGCAGAAGCTCAGCTTCGTGACCATCGGGCCCGACAAGCTGAATCAGCTACGCCACGTTCGCTTCTTCGGTGACCTCGCGGGCATCGAGGCGCACATGGACCGCCACGCGGCGCTGCTCACGCCGAAGTTCGCCGCGGTGGAACACGCTCTATCCACCCACCTCTCGGAGGTGGCCTCCTGGACTGCGCCTCGCGGGGGCTACTTCGTGAGCGTCGACGTGCCCCCGGGCTGCGCCCGACGCACGGTCGAGCTCGCGGCTGGGGCTGGGGTCAAACTCACGCCCGCTGGTGCCACCTGGCCGGGCGGCGTAGACCCAGAGGATCAAAACCTCCGCCTCGCCCCTACCCTGCCTCCCCTCGAGCGCATCGAGCAGGCGATGGAGGTCTTCTGCGCCTGCGTCGCGCTGGCAGCCGCCGAGCGCGACGCAGGGTGATCGGCTTCAGTCTTCGTCTTCGTCGACCTCGAGATCGAGGTCGTCATCATTCCAGAGCGAGTCGGTAAATGTGTCGTCGTCCGACTCCACCTCGTCCCAGGCCGAGAGGCGCCGGGTGGGGCGCTCCTCGTCCTCGTCGAGGTCGAGGTCGTCGTCGTCGTAGCTGTCGAACAGGTTGTAGGGCTGGGGTTGTCGACGACGTCGGGCGCCGCGACGGTGTTCGGAGAGTCGTCTGCTCATGCCCCGTGCTTTTGCACGCGCCATGCCCATCCCTCGGGGCTACCCCTCGTCGAGCTCGTCTGGAGCCAGCCGGCCCCACTCTTTGAGTCGGTACTGAATGGTGCGGCGGCTGATCCCCAGGATGGACGCGGCACGCGTGGGTGAGTGGCCCACCGCCTCGAGCGTCTTGAGAATGGCGAACCGTTCCAGCTCGGCCATCGTCACGCCGGGGATCATCAAGCGGACCGGCTCGTCGGCTTCTTGGGCCGGTGCCAGAGAAAGGTCGGCCAGCTCGATGGCGTCGCCCTCTCCGAGCACCACCGCCTGCTCGACCAGGTTCTGCAGCTCCCGCACGTTGCCCGGGAAGGGATGGGCCATCAGTGCTTCGAGCGCGGCCGAAGAGAAGCGGGTGAGGTCCGGCTTGTCGTTCTCGTCGGCGTAGCGACGGAGGAAGTGCTCGGCCAGGGCCGGGATGTCGCTGGGGCGCGTTCGCAGAGGGGGTACCTCGAGCCGGACCACGTTGAGGCGGTAGAAGAGGTCCTCGCGGAAGGCCCCTTCTTCGACCATGGTCTCCAGGCTGCGGTTCGTGGCCGCGACCACGCGCACGTCGACCCTCACCGTCTCGTCACCGCCCACCCGCTCGAACTCGCGTTCTTGCAGGAAGCGGAGCAGCTTGACCTGGATCGGCTTGGGAATTTCGCTGACCTCGTCGAGGAACAAGGTGCCGAGATGGGCCTGCTCGAAGCGTCCCTTGCGACGCATGGCGGCCCCGGTGAAGGCGCCGCGCTCGTGCCCAAAAAGCTCTGACTCGAGCACCGTCTCGGCCAAAGCCGCGCAGTTGAGGCGTACGAAGGGCCCCTGGCTGCGTTTGGAGTGGTGGTGGATCGCCGCTGCGATGAGCTCCTTACCGGTGCCCGTCTCGCCTGCGATGAGCACCGTGGCCCGGCTTCGAGCCGCGTTGTGGGCCCGGTCCATCAAGCGTTGCATCGATGGGTGCGAGCCCACGATGCGCCCGAAGCGCGACATGTCGAAGCGCTCGGCCGTCTGGCGACGCGCGCGGGCGGCTTCGCGCGCGAGCAGGGGCTTCTCGAGCGCCTTGCGCGCCACCACCTTGGCCGCCTCGGCGGCCACCGGGAGCGTGAGCACGTGGTCGGCCCCGGC
>JAUHZF010000280.1 GCA_030426145.1 Polyangia bacterium | reverse complement strand
TCTGGAGGTTGGCAACGCGGACTCGTGCATCACCCTTACGAAGACGACGATGACGCTTGAGAGTGCGGACTCGATGGGGATTACGAGTAGCCAGACTTGGGTCACGCTCGGCAATTTCCTGGGTGTCGAAACAGTCCAAATCACCGGTGCTACCGAGACGACCCTTGAAGGGGCTGTGGACATCGATGGCGATCTCACGATTAACGGCGGTCAGCAGGTCGTGTAGCGCACCATGATCGATTTACTCCGCACCACCGATCTGGCCTGCATCCACCACGTGACGTGCTGGCCTCAGCCACGTCTGTCCGTGATCGTCAAAGGGGTCTTCGACCTCGTGGCTGATGGCGTGATGGCGCGCGCGGTGGGCGCCGTGCACTTCGGCGCCGACGAGCCGCTCGAAGGCGTGCCTGGGCGGCTCCGCTACGCCACCGATCTGGCCCCTCGCAAGTTCGCCGCCGACGTGCTCCTCGTGGGTGCCGCTCCGCACGAGGGCGCTGCTCCGTCGCTTCAAGTGGGCACGCGGGCGTTCGAGGCCGAGGGCAAGAGCCCCTTCGCCTTCGCACCCATCGCGCCGGAAGCCCCGGCGCGGCAGAAAATGCTCGGCACCTACGACGAGCGCTGGTTGGCGCAACGCTGGCCGTGGTTCCCGGAGGACTTCGATCCCCGCTACTTCTCCGCGGCACCGCCCGCGATGCAGGTGGAGGGTTACCTGCGCGGCGATGAGAAGCTCGTGCTCCAGCGTCTCCTCGCCGGTCAGCCCCGCTTCGTCACGCATCTGCCCGGCCTGCGGCCGCGCTGCTTTCGGACCAACCGCGACGGGCGGAGCGCGGAGATCGCGATGCGGCTCGACACGATGTGGATCGATGCCACGGCGCAGCAGGCCAGCCTGCTGTGGCGCGGGATCACCGACGTCGCGTCGGAAGACGCCGAGGACGTGAAGGAGCTCTACCTCGCGGCTGAGCACCTCGTCGATCCGCCGGGGAGCGAGGCCCACCACGACCAGCAACGCCAGCTCGCGAGGCTGCGGAGAGAGAGGGCGCCGCAGCCGAGGCGGGAGCCCGCGCCGCCACGAGCGTCTTCGCGCGCCCGCGCCAACGACAACACCCCCCCGGTCGAGGACGATCGGGAGGCGCTCGCCGAGCTGAGCAAGCTGCTGAAGGACGTTCGCCTACCGCCCGAGGTGCTCGCCGCGGTGACGAGCGCGACGAGTCTGAAGGGGGCGATGGACTCGCTCCAACGGCTCGTCGACATCGATCCGGTCCGAGCTCGCGCCATTCTCGAAGATGCCATGGGGAAGAGCAGGGAGGTGCTGGCCGAGGCGGGGGTGGATCAGGAAACGCTGGACATGATGGAGGTCGATCCATTCCAGGACGAAGAGCCCGCCGCGGACGGCACTGCGCCGGCGCCGGTCTGGACCCGCGAGCGCGTGCAGGCCGCGGCGGCCGCCGGCGAGAGCATGGAGGGGGTCGACCTGCGCAACCGCGATCTCTCCGACCTCGAGCTCTCCGGTGCCAAGCTGCGACGCGCGCTCCTTCAGGGCACGCGCTTCCAACGCACGAACCTGAGCCACGCCGATCTGACCGAGGCGGTGCTCGCCCGCGCGGACCTGACGGACGCGCGCCTCGGCCTGGCCACGCTCGAGGGCGCCGACCTCACCGCGGCCACAGCCGAAGGCGTCGATCTCGTTCGCGCGAAGCTGGGGCGGGCGGTGCTCGACCAAGCCGTCCTCCGACAGGCGCGGCTCGATGAGGCCGAGGCCGGCCAGGCGTCCTTTCGCCACGCCGATCTCTCCGCGGCGACGCTCACGAAGGCGAAGCTCGGTGAAGCCGTGCTCACCGGCGCGGTTCTCGATCGCGTCGACGCGACGGGCGCCTCCCTCGCCTCGGCCACGCTCGAGGCAGCACGGGGGGAGCGCGTCTGTCTCGCCGAGGCCGATTTGACCGAGGTCCGGGCCGGGCGCGAGGTGGTGCTCCCGGGCGCAGACCTCCGCTCCGCGAGGGGCGATCGCAGCATCTGGATGGGCGCCGACCTCCAGGGAGCTACCCTGTCGCGGGGCAGCTTCGTGCGCGCCGATCTGAGCCGAACCAACCTCTCGCGGGCCAAGGTCGACGGCGCCAACTGCGAGAACGCGGACCTGACCAAGAGCGACGTCTCTGGCGCCGATCTCCAGCGCTCCAACTTCGCCGGGGCCTGCCTGGACAGCGCCAACCTGGAGGGCGCCGACGCACGCCGCGCCAACCTCTACGAGGCCGAGCTGTGGCGCGCGCGAACCGCCGGGCTCGCGCTCGAGGGGGCTCACGTCGCGATGACCAAGCTCGCGAAGAAGTCATCATGAGCGATCCCAGCATTCCACCCGAGCTCGAGGAGCTGCTCGACAAGGTCCGCCGCGGGAAGGTGAAACCGATCAGCAAACCCGAGGAGCTCGTCGAGCTGCTTCGGGCCGGCAAGAAGCCCGAGATCCCCACCCTCGCCCAACTCGACCTCGCGAAGGTCGATCTGACGGGGCTCGACCTGCGTGAGCTGGTGTTCCACCTGTGCTCGTTCGAGGGCGCGCGCCTCGCCGGGGCCGATCTCACGGGGACCATGCTGCTCTCCTGCAACCTGGAGGGCGCCGACCTCTCGGGGGCCAACCTCACCGGGGCGGTCGTCAGCGCAAGCCTCACCATCGCGATGAAGGACGAGGAGGTCACGTTCCCGCTGGAGAAGGGGCCTTACCCGCCCGAAGCGGTGAGCGCGATGAAGGAGGCGGGCGTGAAAGGGCTCAAGGGCGAGCCTGCGCGCGGCAAGGGGGTGCGGCTCACCGGGGCGACGCTCGACCACGCCACGCTCGACGGAGCCCTGCTCGACGGGGCCGAGCTCCGCGATGCGAAGATCGAGGAGGCGACTTTCCGCGACTGCGACCTCGGACGGGCCTGTTTCGACGGGGCGACGCTCGACGGCGTGACCCTCGAGCGCGGCACCTTCGCCGGCGCGACGTTCGCGGGAGCGACGCTCACCGGCGTGCACGTGCTCGACGTCCCGCTGCGCGACCTCGACCTCCAGCACGCGACGGTGCGCGGCCTCCACCTCGAGGCCGTCGCGCTCCACGACCTCCCACCCAGCGTCACCGACTTCACCCGGAGCTCGCTCCGCATGTGCGATCTCTCGGGCATGCGCCTCGTCGGGGCCAGCTTCGAGGGGTGCGACCTCGAAGGCGCCGACCTCTCCGGCGCGGTGCTCGCGGGGGCCCGGCTCTCCCGGGCGAAGATGCCGCGCTGCAACCTGAAGGGCGCCGACCTCTCCAGCGCGGACCTGAGCGGAGCCGTGCTCGAGGGCGCGATGCTCGAGCGGGCGCAGCTGCACGGCGCCAACCTCACCCGGGCGGACCTGCGCGACACCGAGCTCCACCAGGTCGATCTACGCCACGCCGACGCGACGGGGGCGCAGCTCTCCGGCGCGGAGGTCATCGCGGCGAAGCTCACCGGGGTGAAGCTGGCGAAGAGCCGCTGCGCCAAGGCGCGGATGGAGTCGCTCGACCTCGACGGGGTCGACCTCACCGGTGCGAACCTCACCGGCACCATGCTCGCGGGATCGACCCTGCGCGGCGCGGACCTCAGCGGCGCAGATCTGAAGGGGGCGACGCTCACCGGCGCGGACCTCGGCAAGGCGGTGCTCGCCGGCGCCGATCTGACGAACGCCGATCTCTCCGGCGCCGAGCTGAGCGAGGCCGTGCTCGACCGGGCCAACCTCGACGGGGCCGACCTCGCGGGGGCCAAGCTCCGCGAGGCGACGCTGCTCGCGACGCGCTTCGGCCGTGTCAGGCTGGTGGGCGCGGACCTCTCCTCCGCGCGGATCGCGAACGCCGTGGTCGGCCAGGTGGATCTCACCGAGACCCTCTGCCGGGGGATCACCATCGAGAAGTCGGTCCTCAACGGAGCCCGGCTCGACCGTCTCGATCTGCGCGGCTGCAAGCTCGGCCACAGCAGCTTCAAGGGGGCCTCGCTCGCTGGCACGCGCCTCAGCGGCGCCGACCTCACCCAGTCATCGTTCGTCGAGGCCGATCTCAGCGACGCCGTGCTGAAGGACGTCTCCGCTGAGGCGGCCGACTTCGTGGCGGCGAAGCTCGAGCGCGCCAACCTCAACGGCGCGCAGGTTGGCCGGGCCTGCTTCGACGATGCGGATCTGACGGAGGCATCGCTGGTCGGCGTGCGAGCCGACGAGACGCTGTGGCGCCGAGCGCGGTGCACGAAGGCGAACTTCCCGACCGCGAGCCTGGTCTACGCCGATCTCTCGCGAGCCGACCTCAGCGGGGCCGACATGCGCCGCGCCAACCTCGAAAATGCCAACCTGCACCGGGTTACCGAGCACCGGACCGAGTGGCAGGACGCCATCACCCAAGGGGCGCGCCGGACCGACCCGGACCGCGCGCGCTCCGAGGACTGGCGCCCGCCGAATTGATGGAGAGACCATGTCCCACGCGATCGCCGATCACGATGAACCACCGATGGAGTCAGCGCGAAGCCCGCTGCGGCTCATGACCGCCAGCGGCGCCTCGGCCGAGGTAGAGACGGTGGACGAGGCCGAAGTGCTGCGGGTGCGCAACCCGGAGGGGGCCGTCCTGTTCGAATACGACGCCGCGACCGGAACCGGCAGCCTGCGCATGCCCGGCAACCTGCGCCTCGAGTCGCTGGCAGGCTCGATCGATCTCGTGGCCCGGGACGGCGTGCGCTGCGTCGCCGGGGGCGAGGTCTCCTTGCGAGGCGCCACCGCGGCGAGCCTCACCGTGGGCGGCCGCGCGGGTGAGACCGCGGGGCTGCGCGTCGACGCGCGGCGGACCGTGCTCGCCGGCGACACCCTGGTGGCGGCGGCCAAGGAGGCGGAGGTGCACTTCCAGAAGGCGCGGTATCTAGGCAAGGTCTTCAACGCCACGGTGGAGCGGGCCGAGACGCTGTACGGCGAGCTGACGACGCGCGCCGACACGCTGGTGGAGCGGGCGACCAACGCCTTCCGTCAGGTCGAGGAGCTGCACCAGCTCCACGCCGGACGACTGCGCACCCTCGTCGAAGGCGGCATGCGCTTGGAGGGCGGACACGTGGTGATGCGGGCGAAAGAGGAAGTCCACATCGACGGCGAGCACATCAACCTGGGGTGAGAGGCAACCATGTTCTTCATCACGACGAAGGCCAAAGGCATGTGCATGGCGATGCCCGACGTCTGCAAGACGCCGGCGCCGCCGGCCCCGCCCATCCCGCTCCCGTACCCCAACATCGCCAACTGCAACCAGGCCTCGGCTGGGACTTGCGCCAAGAAGGTGACCATCGAGGGGGCAGCGCTGATCCACAAGGGGAGCGAGATCCCCATGTCGAGCGGAGACGAAGCCGGGTCGGCCGGCGGCGTCGTGTCGGGCAAGACCAAGGGGGAGACCACGTTCAAGAAGTTCAGCGCCAAGGTGAAGATCGAGGGCCAGGCCGTGGTGTTTCAAACCTGCATGACCGCCCAGAACGGCAAGAACGCCAACGCCCAGGGAGGGATGCAGGCCGACCCCTCGCAGACGAAGGTGAGCGTCTCCGGCTGACATGGCCCCGCCCGCGAGCCCCGCAGCGCCGCGGTACCACGTCGTCCATACGACACGATACGCCTTCTCCCAGGTGGTCGCGGCCGGTACCGAGCTCACGCTGCGCCTGGCACCGCGTGGGGCCGCCTCGCACCAGCTGATCGTGCGGCCGCTGGCGGCGAGCACGGCGGAGGGCGCCGACGAGCTCGGCAACCGCTGGCTGCGGGCGACCCTGTCCGGCGGCTTCAGCGCGCTGCTCGTCACGGCCAAGAGCCTGGTCGCGCCGCGGGAAGAGACACCGGGCACGGACGGCGCAACGCTCGATCGACTGCGCACGTGGAGCGCACGGGTTCCCGAGCATCCGGCCTTTCACGAGATCGCGCACCGCAGCCTCGGGCGGGCGCGGCTGACGGGCGAGGACCTCGCGAACCTCTCCGCCGCAATCCGCCGCGACTTCGTATTCGATCAGACAGCCGTGGATCCAGAGGGCGCGCTGGAACTCTTCCTCGCCACGCGTCGCGGCGTCTGCCAGGACTTCGCGCATCTCGCGGTAGGTTGTCTGCGCGCGGCGAGGATCCCCGCATGTTACGCGCTCGGTTACCCGGCGGTCCCGGCGGAGACCGGGGCCTGTCACGCCTGGGCGCTCGCCTGGTTGCCCGATGAAGGCTGGATCGCTCTGGATCCCACGAGCGGCCGGGCAGGCCCGCTCGGCCACCTCGTGCTCGGGCTCGGTCGCGACCACGGCGACGTCGCGCCGGTCTCGGGCACGATGGCCTATGCCGGCGACTGCCGCCTCGCGGTGCGCATCTCGGTACGGCAAGAGAGCACGGGAGAGTCCGGGTCCGCCGGCTGATGCCCCTGAGCCGAATGGCGCAGATAGGTCTCGTCCGGGCGTCCCGGCTGCGTGCTCGACCTGCCCGGGCTCCCTGCGGGGCAGCCTTGCCCCACCGGGCGCCTGCGGGTCCGCATGACCCTCAGTGGTTTTACGCAGTAGGGGGTTCAGGCCCGCTTGCAGTAGCCGTATTTGATGAGCCACATCACGTGGCGATTCATTCGGGCGCGGTTCTCAGGCGTGTCTTCGATGCCTTTCGCGACGACCTGAAAGATGTGGTCGAGCGAGAGGGTTTTGTCTTTGTCGGCCATCTTGGTGAGGCCGACGAGGATGCGCTGAAGCACCGATAGCTCGAGGTACTTGAACCGTGCGAGAAGCGGCAAGGGGAGCTGGCCCGCTTGGCGTTGGATGAGGTCGCGGCCTTGTTCGGTGATGGTGAGCGGCGCGTCGTTGGGGAGCCAATGGCTCGGGTAGTGGCGAAAGACGCTGGCGTAGGGGAATCGATGGAGGCCCGTGACGTTGGTCAAGGGCACCGTGTCCTTCGCTGCGAGCTCGGACAGCTGCTTCCACATGAGCTCGTGGGCGGCGATGACCGATGGCCAACCGAAGAGCATCTGCGCGCGCATGCGGGATGCTTCGGCCATGGCTGCGCGCTTGTCCGGGCTGTTGAGCAGCTCGTCGACGACCCGAACGAATGCGGCCATGTCCACCGCGACCGATTGCGATAGCGCCAGGTGGTCATAGGCGGGGTCACTGGTGAGCGAGCCCCGCTCGACGTCGGCTTGGGCGTCGGCCCACAAGGTGGGGATGAGCACGCCGGTTTGCTCGTGTACCACCGTGTCGCGGTAGCCGTCCCAGTCTGCGACGACCTGAGGCACGCCGCAGGCCATGGCTTCGACGGGGGAGAGGCCGAATGTCTCCTGCACGTTGTCGACCGGGGCGACGAAGAGATCGGCAGCTGCGTACAGGAGGGGGAGCTCGTCGCCCACATCGGTGCGGATCTCGACCGCGTCTCCGATGCCGCGACTCTCGGCGTAACTCTTCAGGACGTCGCCGAAGCGCTCTCCGCGATGTTGGCGACCGCAGCAGATGAGGCGCAACTTCGGGTGGCGCTTGCGCAGCTCGGCGAGGGCGCCGACCACTGGCATGAGGTCGGCTTTGTCGATGGCGGATAGGCGCCCCATCCACACCAGCACCTCTGCGTCTTCGTCGATGCCGACGTCCCGCCGAGCTTTGGTTTTGTCACGCGGCTGAAAGCGCTCGGTGTCGATGCCGAGGGGGATGGTGATGAGCTGGCCCTCGTACTTCAGGTCGAGTCCGTGGGCCTGCCGCAGCGTTTCCGCCACGTGACCGAGGATGCGGGCGACGGCGCGGCGCGCGGGGCCGGAGGTGCATACGATGGCGTCGTAGGGCCGCGGCTTGTGCAGCAGCATCGGCAGGACACGCGCCTGCAGGAGGCTGACGTAGCTCACCGAGTGGTGCGTGAGGGTGATCGGGTAGTGTCGTGCTCGCTCCGCGCGCACCGCAAATGCGAGCGCGGCGTCGAACTGAGCGTCGTGCCAGGCGCCGATCTCTACCTCGGGCGACGTGGCGGCAGAACGCGGCCACACGTCGATGTGAGGGCTCGGCTCGGCGAGCGGAGACGGGCTCCCGTCGGGGCAGAAGAGCCCGTACCGAAAGTCGTGTGCGTGGCGGTCGAGGTTGCGAGTGAAGTCGTCGACCACCACTTGGCGGCCCGTGTTCACCGCGTGGGCCACCTCGGGGGTGTGCCACAGGCCGACGCGCGGCTTGCTCTCCTCGGAAGTGGACATGCCTCAGGAGCCGAGTGGCACGCCGAGCGTGATCTCTTCCATGCCGACGCCGAGGAAGCGTCGCGGCCGGACTGTGACCTGCGCGCCGAGGCCATCCTCGTGCTCTTGCACGGCGACCTCGAGGTCCATGCTCCCGGGTTTGGCGCCGTCGAAGAGCTCCCACAGGGCTGCCTCGAGGAACTGTTTGATGTCGTCGGGCTTCTCGTGGGAGCCGATGCGTCGCCCGAGGGCGCGGAGGAACTGGGCGAGGCGGGCGACGAAGAGCTGATCGACGAGCGGCGTCTGCGGGTACCGAACTTCGGGCTCGGTGGTGTCGCTGTCGTAGGTCTTCTTCGGAGGCGGGACGTAGGCGGTGGGTGCGCTCAGGAGGTAGACGTCGTCGCGGTTTGGCTGCGCGGCCAGGGCGACGAGCCCGATGCGGCTGAGCGCCTTCTGCGTCTCGGTGGAGAAGAACACCTGGGTGGGAATGGCCACCCGCTCGTTGCCGGTGCCCAACTCGCGCACCGGGAGGTTCTCGACGGGGCCCCCCTCACGGGCGCCGGTGATCCGGCATGGCCATCCGGTCTGCTCGAAGCTCTGGAGGGCGAGCGACGCCACGGCCCACGCGGGCTGCATCCAGATGGTTGCGCTCGCCTCGTCGCCGGGCAGCTCTTCGATGGTGGCTTCGCGGATCCGGCTGCTGCGTTTGTCGTAGGCGGTGCGGGCCAGGACGGGGTTGATGCAGAGGGCGACCCAGAGCATCGCCGGGCGATGGGCCTCCTTGCGCCAGACCACCCGCTCGGGGGCATCGAAGAGGGTCTGCTTGTTGTCGAGGCGATCTACCTCGGTGAGGTCGTCGCGACCCATGAGGCCGGCGCTCGCGTTGGTGATGACCGGCACCGCGTGGCCTTCTCCGACCTCGGCCAGAGCGCGCAACGCGGCCAGGCTCTGCGCATCGCCGCCGGTGACCGTGTCGACCATGGCGAAGGTGACCGGGGGTGCCATGCCGTAGCGGTGGGAGATGGCGCGCTCCAGAGCCACGGCCGATTCTTCGGGGCGGCAGCTGACCACTTCGATGGTGGCGCCCGTCTTCGGCGAGCGGCGCAGCAGGAAGTCGAGCCCGCGCCACGCGGCTTCGAGTCGCTGGACCTCGGGGTGCTGGGTGATGGCCCCGAGCTGAACGCTGAAGGCGCGCTCGAGGGTGCGGATGGCCTCATCGGGGTTGGCGCGCCCCCGGCTCGCGCTGCCTGCAACCATGGCGAGGAAGGCGTCGAAGCGCCCTCGGCCGGTCTTGGCCGGCTTGGGGGCGGGCGCGGTCGCCGCGGGGGTGCTGCTTCCGCCGTCGCCGGTGTCGACCATGTCGAGGAGGCGGTCGACGTCGCTGTCGTCCGCGGCGGGGCTCGGCGCTGCCGCGGGCTTGGCGGTGCCGGTGGGCTCGACCCCACCGAGCACCCGGTCGACCAGTGGCGCGCCCTTCCAGAGGCGGGCGAGCTCGCTGTGGGCGCCGTCGACGTCGAGCGTGCCTTCGCGGAGTCGGTCGAGCACGCGCTTCCCATCGAGAAGAGAGCGAAGCAGCGGCACCTCACGTCCGAGCGCGTCGGGGCGGAAGCTCTTGATGCTGGT
This sequence comes from Polyangia bacterium, assembly GCA_030426145.1. Classification (GTDB taxonomy): domain Bacteria; phylum Myxococcota_A; class Polyangia; order Polyangiales; family Polyangiaceae; genus JAPYTK01. The sequence goes on along the minus strand of JAUHZF010000280.1, from coordinate 2,785 downwards.
GGGGGACAGGTCGACGCGAACCCGCTTGCCGTCTTCGAGCACGCTCTCCACCTCGATGGCGAGGCGCGGTGCGAGGCGACCGAAGAGCTCGTCGAGCTCGCCGTTGCGGATGGCGATGGGCTCCGGCGGCGGGTTGGCCCCCGCGTTGTAGGCCCCGCGAGGGGTGAGGTCGGAGACGATGACGGCCCGCAGTGGCAAGAGGACGTCACCGAGCTCCTGCTGCGCGTCGTCCGCACCCGCTCCGGTGTCGGCTCCCGAAGCGTCGCCAGATGGCCCCTCGGCTGCCTTGGCCGGTGGCTTTTCGGCCCCTCCGGTACCGAAGGAGATCCCCCCGAGAACGATGCCGCCCTTGTCTTCCTCGTCGGTGCTCACGGGGCGAGCATAGAAGGCCCCCCCGAGGGAGAAAACGACAATGTGGCGCCTCGAGGTAGAGTCGCTGCGCGCCGACAATTGTGGTGAATCTCTCCGCGAGCACTATGCTGCGCCGAATGTCTCGCGAGCTGCGCATCGGCCTCCTGGGCTGCGGAACCGTCGGGGGAGGCGTGCTGCATCTCCTGAAGGCGCAAGCCGATGCGCTCGAGGCCCACGTGGGGGCGCGCCTCGACGTGGCGCGGGTCCTCGTGCGCGATGCCAGCAAGTCGCGCCCGGTGGCTGCGGACCGCCTCACGACGGACCCGGCGGCGGTGCTCGAGGACGAGAAGATCGACCTCTTCGTGGAGGTCGTCGGGGGCGAGACGGCGGCCAAGGGCTTCATCGAGCAGGCCCTCCACGCGGGCAAGCCCGTCGTCACTGCCAACAAGCTGGTGCTGGCCAAACACGGCGCGAGCTTGTTCGGCCTCGCACGCGAGAAGGGTGTCGACCTGGCCTTCGAGGCCGCCATCGGAGGCGGTATCCCCATCGTGCGCACCCTTCGGGATGCGATGGTGAGCGACCGCGTGGTCTCGCTCATGGGGATCCTCAACGGCACCAGCAACTACGTGCTGACCCGCATGCTCGACGACGGGATCGACATGGCGGAAGCGGTCCGTGCGGCACAGGACAAGGGCTTCGCGGAGGCCGATCCGAGCGCCGACCTCGGAGGCCACGACGCCGCGCACAAGCTGGGCCTGCTCGCGCGCCTCGCTTTTGGGGTCGACCTCCCGGTGCCCACCGTCGAGGGGATCGATGCCATCGAGGCGGTCGACCATCGTTTCGCCGCCCGCTTCGGCTACTGCGTGAAACCCCTCGCCATCGGTCGGGTGAGCGAGCGCGGGGTCGAGCTGCGGGTTCATCCGGCGCTGGTTCCCAACCGAAGCGTGCTCGCCAACGTGAACGGAGAGCTCAACGCGGTGTGGTTCGAAGGGGAGGGCCTTGGGCCCTGCCTGGTCTACGGGCGCGGCGCCGGGGCTCTGCCCACGGCGGTGAGCGTCGTGGCCGACATCGCCGACGTGGCCCGTGCGCTCGTGGCCGGCGTTGGTGGTTTGAGCACCACCGGTACCCGCGCCGCTCAGGCAACCGCCGACGCGCGAGCGGTTCCTCCCGGCGAGGTGCAGACCCGCTACTACGTGCGATTCACGGTCGACGACCAGCCCGGCGTCATGGCCACCCTCGCCGGGGCACTCGGTGCCCGGGGGGTGAGCATCGAGCAGCTGGTCCAAGACGGACGCCCCTCCGAAGGGCCGGCGACCGTGGTGCTGCTCACGCACCGAGCCCGCGAAGCCGACCTCCGGGCCGCTCTCGATGATCTGAACGCGTCCGAGGTTCGGGTGAAGCCGCCTTGCGTGCTTCGAATCGAAGATCCATCCGGGGGCGGCGCGTGACGGATCGCCTACGCCCCGAGGCGCCACTCGGCGTCTTCGACTCGGGCCTGGGGGGGCTGACGGTGGTGCGCGCCATCCGTGAGGCCCTGCCCAACGAGGACATCGTCTACCTCGGCGACAACGCTCGGGTGCCCTACGGCACACGCTCGCCGGACACGGTGATGAAGTACGCGCTCACGTGCTCGCGCGAGCTGGCCGACCGGGGCGTGAAAGCCATCGTGGTGGCGTGCAACACGGTGAGCTCGGTGGCGCTCGAGATGCTTCGCGCCGAGCTCGACCTGCCGGTGAGCGGGGTCATCGTGCCCGGTGCGCGGGCGGCAGCGATCGCGTCCGGCGAAGCGCCCGTGGGGGTGATGGGAACCGCGGGCACCATCGCCTCGGGGGCCTACACCCGCGCCGTGGCGGCCCAATCGAGCCGCTCCGAGGTCATCGGCCAGCCGGCCCCCTTGTTGGTCGCGCTCGCCGAAGAAGGCTGGACCACGGGTGACGTTCCGCGCCTGGTGGTGCGTCGTTACCTCTCGGCCTTCTTCGGCCCCGACCGAGGTGTGGCGTTCCCGCGCGACGCGAAAGTGGGTTGCGTGGTGCTCGGCTGCACGCACTTCCCGCTCTTTCGTGAGCTCATCGAGCAAGAGCTCCTCGACCTCGGCGGCCGAGGCATTCCCGTCGTCGACAGCGCAGTTCAGACCGCCATCGACGTCGAAGCCTTCCTCGAAGCGCGTCGGCTGAAGAACCCTCACCCCTCGGGCAAGCTCGACGTGCTCGTGACCGACATGCCCAAGAGCTTCGCGGAGGTCGCATCGCGCTTCTTGGGGGACGCCATCACGTCGGTACATCAAGTGGACTTGAAGAGCTCCGGGTAGGAACGCTCGTTCTCGGGCTCGAACTCGTTCTCGTTCTCGGGCTCGGGCTCGGGCTCGTTCTCGTTCTCGTTCTCGGGCTCGAACTCGTTCTCGGGCTCGTTCTCGGGCTCGAACTCGTTCTCGGGC
>JAUHZF010000279.1 GCA_030426145.1 Polyangia bacterium | reverse complement strand
ACGTTCGAGGCGCTCCCGTTTTCCCGCCGCGAGCAGCTCGAGTGCACGGTGGTGGCAATAGGGATTGTTGCCGCGACGCCCGAAGAGCACGTGGCTCGTCCAGGTGCAGCCGGACAAGCAGGTCTCCGCGTAGTAGCAGCTGCGGCAATAGCCCCACAGGTCGTCGACGGTCCGGCCGCGATTGAAACGGAGAGTCTCCGCGCGTTCCCACACGTCTTGCAGCCGGTGCTCGCGGATGTTGCCCCCCACGTAGTCGGCGGTCGGCAGAGAAGGACAGCCCTTGATGTCGCCGTTGGCTTCGATGCCTAGGGTATGACGCCCAGCAGAGCAGGACTCGTTGTGACCGTCGGGCATGTCGCTCCTCAGCCAGCCCTCGAAGGGACCGTAGTAGCCGAGGTTGTTCCCAGGCCAGATGCGGATCCCGAGTTCATCGAGGCGCGGGCGCAGGCTGCCGAGCACGGGCATGAGCAGCAGCATGTCGTAGGGCTGGAGGAGGAGGTCGGCGTGGTCGGCGGCGCGACCCATGGCGACGGTGAACTGCACCTGCCAGGCGTGGACCCCATAGGGCGCGATGAGCTCGAGCAGCTCGGGCACTTGGTGAAGGTTGCGCCGGTTGATCTGGGAGTTGACCGAATGAGAGAGGCCATGGGCGGCCAGTCGCTCTAGGGCACGAAGGGCGGCGGCATGGCTGCCCTTCGCGCCTCGCAGGGCATCGTGGGTCTTCTCGAGCCCGTCGATCGAGACGCTCATCCCGTCGACGCCTGCGTCGCGGGCGCGCTTCACGCGCTCGTCGGTGAGGTTTCGACCTCCGGTGACGATGCCGCAGAGCATGCCGTGATCGACCACGCTCCGGGCGATGACGTCCCAGTCGTCGCGCAGATAAGCCTCACCCCCGATGAGGCTCACCTCCTGCACGCCGAGCTCGGCCATCTGGGCGACGAGGTCGAGACACTCGTCGGTGCTCAGCTCATCGGGCCGCGCCTTGCCGGCTCGTGACCCACAGTGGATGCAACCCAGGTCGCAGCGCAGGGTGATCTCCCACACGGCGTAGACGGGGCGCGTGTTGCGGTCGCAGGCGCGGACCTCGTCGGCGAGCGGAGCAGCCGGCGAAGACCCCCCCAACAGCGGAAGCTTGCGTCGCTTGTTCGGCGTCACCCCGTCCGTGACGGACGGGGATGACGGTGGGTCTGTCGAAACCATGCTGCGCGGGGCAGCCTAACAGACGTTTTAGAAGGCGAGCTCGAACTCGTTCTCGATCACGTTCTCGACACTCGTTCTCGATCACGTTCTCGACACTCGTTGTCGATCACGTTCTCGTCCTCGACCTCGACACTCGATCTCGGGCACGAGCACCTCGAACCTCGAACCTCGAACCTCGAACCTCGAACCTCGAACCTCGAACCTCGAACCTCGAACCTCGAACCTCGAACCTCGAACCTCGAACCTCGAACCTCCTACGTGAGGTTGGGCATGGGCCCCTGGTGGGCGGCGTGGCTCGAGCCGAAGTGGGTATCGGTGCCGCCGAAGGCTTGGAGGATCGAGGTGAACAGATTGTGGGTCGACTCGTTGGTCTGGTACTCGAAGTTCCCCATGTTGCCGGTGTTGAAGTTCAAGTGCCGGCCGGTGCGGAAGTAGTCGCCCGCGCTGCCCGCCATGAGGAGCGGGATCCCCGCTGAGCAGTGCAGGGCCGGGGTGCTGAACTCCGAGGTCCAGAGCATGAGGCTGTTGTCGAGCAGGGTGCGGCCGCCCTCGAGGAAGTTCGGGTCGTCGAGGCCCTCGAGGAGCTGCTTGAAGAGGCTGATGCGCCACTGCCGGTTCGAGCGCATCTCGTCGAGCCAGGTCTGCAGCTTGTTGGCGTCGGTGCCCTGGGGACCGACCTCGCGGGCGTAGTGACCGAGGGAGTGGCCGATGCCGAAGGCCGAGTTCATCGGCGTGCCGACGGCCGTCCACGGGGTGAGGATGTCGCTGATCTCCAGGTTCGCCACGTTGGTGAGGCCGCAGCGAAGGGCCGCGATCATCACCTTCACGTGGAGCGGGCCCACCACGTCGCCCCCGGCTTTGCCGTCGGAGGAGATGCCGGTGGGGGGCTCACAACGAACGGGCGCCGCGTTGAGCTCGGCCTCGAGCGCGTAGAGGTGCTCGAGGTGGGCGTCGATGGTCTGCTTGTCGCGCTGGGAGACTTGGTTGCGGAACGACTTGTAGTTGTCGAGCACGCCGTCGACGACGCTCCGGCGCAGCATCTGCTGATGCATGAACGCAGGGTCCGGCTCGGGGTCTGCGCTCACGCCCGCGAAGATGGTGTTGAAGGCGGCGAGGGGGCTCTCCTCCCCACCCACGCGCTCACCGGCGGCGCGGTAGTAGGGGCTGCCGTACTGGTGGCCCCTGATCTTGAGGTGGATGCGCTTGAACTTCACCGACTGCGTCTGCGCGAGGCGCTCGGCGATCACGTGGTCGATGCTCGGTCCTTGGGCTTGCGCGTCGTCGCCCGGGTTCGCCACGTCGGCCGCGGTGAGGGCGGTGACGTTGGAGACCCCGTGGCCGCCGGTGCCGTACTGCGCCTGCTTGGCGGCGGCCATGTTGGTCACGCCGTCGAGCACGAGCAGCTTGCTCTCGTGGCCGGCGAGGGGCTGCATGATCTCACCGAGCACGAGGTTCTCGCCCGGGTCGGCTGGGCGCCAGAGGTTGACGCCGTGGTGGCTGCCGTTGCCGTCGTGAAGGTTGCCGTGGCTCTGGTCGGTGACGGTTCCGCCGTGGCTGAACACGGTGACGAAGCGCTTGGTCACGTTCTGAGCCTGCGACCAGGCCTTGCCGTGGGTGAGCTCCAACAGGGGCAGCGCGAGCGCGCCACCGGCGAGGCCGCGGAGAAAGGCGCGGCGGCCCGAGTGCTTGAGGTCCTTCACTTGCTCTCCTCCGAGGTGTTGATGAAGCGGAACGCGTTGGACTGAAGGATGCCGATGAGCAGCTCCTTCATGTCGCCGGTTTCGGTAAAGCGGTCTTCGATGGTCTGCTTGGAGCAGCTGTCGAGCTCCACGTGATCATGGCCCTCGGCGCCGAAGGCGGCGTCGGTCCACTTGCGGGCGAAGCAGGCGCGAACCTTCTGGCTGTCGCTCATCTGCTTCGAGAGCTCGACCGCGTTGGCGACCTCGCCGTCGAAGTCGGTGCCGGCCACGGTCGCGGTGGCATCGATGGGCTCGCCAGAGGTGACCTCCACGGTCTGGAAGCGACCGATGGCGTCGTAGCTCTCGAAGGTGAAGCCGAGCGGGTTGATGAGCTGATGGCAGGCCATGCACTCCGTGCCCGCGGTGCGGGCCTCGACGTCTTCGCGAACCGTCAGCACGTCGCCATTGCCCTGGTCGCCACCCTCGATGGGTGTGTCGTCGACGTTGGGTGGGGGGTCCCCGAGATTGACGCAGAGCGCGTCCTTGAGCACCCACGCGCCACGGCGGATGGGTGCGGTCACGTCTGACGAGGCGTAGACCGTGAGGAAGCCCGCGCGGGTGAAGAGGCCGGCCCGCTCGGTGCTGTCGAGCTCGACCCACTCGAAGTCGTCACCGCTCACGCCGCTGACGCCGTAGAGCTCCGCGAGCGGGCCGTTCACGTAGGCGTAGGTGCCGGTGAAGAGCTGGTCGAAGCGAGCGTCCTCTTCGAAGAAGGTCCGCTTCACGAAGGCCTCGATCTCCGTCCGCATCGCGGTCTGGAGCGCGGTGTCGTACTCGGGGAAGAGGCTGGCGTCCTTGTCCGCGTCTTCCAGAGCGTGGTGCAGGGTGCCCCCGTCGAGCTGCAGCCAGCGCGAGAAGAAGGCGATGACCTGCGCCTCCGAGCGGGGATCCTCCAGCATTCGTTTTGCTTCCGCCGCGATGCCCTCCGAGGTGTCGAGGCTGCCATCGGCGGCCGCGGCGAGCAGCGCCTCGTCGGGCATCGTGTTCCAGAGGAAGTAGGAGAGGCGCGACGCGACCTCGAAGCCGTTCAGACGGCGCATGCCCGATACCTCGTCCCCGGCGCCCGCCTCGTAGAGGTAGAGGGTCGGCGGCGCGGCGAGAATGACCTGAAGCACGGTCTGCATCGACTCCTCGAAGGTCGCGTCGAGGGAGACCTCGTCGTAGACCCCGCGCAGCCACGCTCGCTCGTCGTCGGTGAGCGGCCGGCGGAAGGCACGCTGGGCGAAGCTGTCGATGAAGGTGTCGACACAGGCGTCGTCGGCGGGGCCGGTGACGTCGCAGGGGAAGACGTCGACGCCCCAGGCATCTCGGCGGGAGATGGCCACCTCACCCGCGTCGCGGATCTGGCGCACGGCCTGCTCGGTGATGGGTCCTTCGACGTCGTCGAGCACGAACTCGAGCGCCGGATCCCCAAGCAGATCGCGGAGCGTGCTGCGGTACTGGTCGGCGGAGAGCCGGCGCAGCGGCACGATCTCCACCGTCGTGGTCTCACCCCCGCAGCTCAGGGGCCCAGCCCCGGGCAGGTCGGCATCAGGGGCGCCCCCGATGTTGCCGATGCAGCCCTGGGCGAAGGCGAGGGCGCCGGCGAGGGCGGGGGCGATGGTCCAAGCGAAGCGCTTCCGGTCCGTCATCTTGCTCGAACGTCATCGCAAGACCCGTACCGTTGCAGGTGCTTATTGATTTCAGTTGCTTGGGCGGCTTTTGACGGACCTTCGGGAGCACTGTGACCTGTGAGATCACACTTCCTTCCCGCACGGGTGTGACCTGTCGGATCCCACCCTCGACGGGTTGCGATGGGGGCTCTGGGGGGCAGGTGACGCTGTGATAGGTTCCATGCTGTGACGGGCTTGGATGCCTCGATGCCGGAGCGGGTTGGCCGCTACGAGCTCCTCTTCCCGGTGGGTACCGGGGGCATGGGTACGGTCTACCTCGCCCAGGCGGAGGTGGTGCCGGGGGTCACGCGCAACGTGGCCATCAAGCTCATGCACAGCGAGCTCCGGGCGAACCCCGAGATCGCGCCTCAGCTGATGGCCGAGGCCCAACTCGCCGCGAGCATCAAGCACCCCAACGTGGTCGCCGTGCTCGAGGCCGGCGACAGCAATCACGGCGTGTACCTCGCGATGGACTACGTGGAGGGGACCACGCTTGCGGGCCTCCTCCGCAAAGCCCGGAAGCGCGAGGAGCAGGTGCCCATCCGCGTGGCGGCCAAGGTTCTCCGCGACGCCCTCACCGGGCTCCATGCGGCCCACGAGCTGAAGAGCGAAGACGGACGTCCCCTCGACATCGTTCACCGCGATTTCTCGCCCCACAACATCCTCGTGGGTGCGGACGGGATCAGCCGCCTCACCGACTTCGGCATCGCCAAGGCGCTGAGCAACATCGGCACGACGGCGACCGGCGTGGTGAAGGGGAAGATCGGCTACATGTCTCCGGAGCAAGCGTCCGGGACCCGCATCGATCGCAGGACCGACGTGTGGGCGGCCGGCGTGGTGGCCTGGGAGAGCCTCACGGCCAAGCGCCTCTTCCGCGGCACCAACGATGCGGCGACCCTGCTCCAGATCGTGTCCGGGAAGCGGCCGCCGCGGGTGAGTCGGGTGCGTCCCGACGTGCCGGCCGACCTCGACGCCGTCATCGACGAAGCGCTGCGCCACGACCCCAACGAGCGCCTCGCCACCGCCCAGGAGCTTCGTCGCCGGCTCGAGGCGAGCCTCGCCGACCACGGCGGGATCGCCGACGAAGAAGAGGTCGCGGAGTTCGTTCAGGAGCTCATGGCCGACGACCTCACCAAAATGCGTGAGCGAGCCAAAGACGTGGTGCGGCTACGCTCGGAGATCGCCGACATCGCAGCCGCAACCGAGCAAGAGAGTGTCTCGAGCTCGTACGGCAGCCCTCCGTCGCTCTCCGACTTCGACGACCCGAGCGGCAAGGCCAGCCCGACGCTCGGCGAGGGCTCCGACACGGGGACCCATGCTGCGCTGACGGCGGTCAAGCCCCGGCGCGGGGCTGCGTCGCGGTACTGGTTGTGGGGGGCGGCGCTCCTGCTCGGAGGCGGCGCTGCGGCCGCGTTCACCCTCCGGGCGAAACAAGCGGCCGATGAGCCGATGGCGTCGATGACGGGCGTGCCCGCTTCGTCCTCTTCGGCCCCGCAGGTGGCGGTCCCAAACACGCAGGCGACCGCACCGCCAAACGCTCCAGACGGCCTCACCGTGGTGGCCAACGCGGAGATGGCACAGCTCGTCGTGGACGGAAAAGCCCTCGTCCTGCCCGACCCCACGCGCGAGGTGACCCTGCCTCCGAGCGCCGAGACGCCGAGGCATTTGGTCGCCTTGACGGCAGATGGTCGCCGCGTGGAGACCGAGCTCTCGGCCGAGCAACGCAAGGTGACCGTCACCTTCCCGGAGCCCTCTCCGGCCGCCGCGAGCCCCCGCCCGGCCTCCCGACCGATACCCCGCCCCGCACCCAAGTCGGGGGGAGGGGATGACGAGCTGGCGGATTCGCCCTATGGCGCCCAGTGAGGGCGTGATGCACTATGGGCGCCCACGTCCGAAGCCGGTACCGGTGCGGGCGAACCGATGTTCCCTGACGCGATGAGCAGCAGATTGAAGCGCGGGGTGAAGCTCTGGTGGCTCACCCTCACGATGATCGCGGGGCTCACGCTCAGCCTCACGGGCTGGGCGCAGCAGGACAACATCGATGCCGCGCGGGCGGCGGAGGCTTCGGCGCGAGCCGAGTTTCGCAAGAAGAACTACATCGAAGCGGCGGAGGGTTTCGCGGCGGCGTTCAAGCTCGATCCGAAGGGCAATACGAAGTTCAACGAGGCGCAGGCGTGGCGAAAGGCGGGGATGGACGGTCCGGCCGCCGATGCCTTCGAGGAGGCCGTCACCTTCGGCGGGCTGGGCGACACGCTGGAGAGCCGCGCCAACGAGGCGCTGACGGAGCTTCGCGCCAAACTCGGTCGTCTGGTGGTGAAAGAGCCGGTTGGGGCTCAGGTCACGGTGGCCCACGCCGACCAGCGTGTGATCCCGGCGCGCATCCATCTCGAGCCTGGCGAGTACGACGTGGTGGTGCGCTTCGAGAACGGCAAGACCGAGACCCAGACGGTGACCATGGTGGCGGGCGAGACCCGCGACCTCGCCTTCGAGGCTCCGCTCGAGTTCGATGCCGAGCCAGGCCCGGTTCCCGTCCCGAAGACGACTGAGGGCGGACCGAATACCGGGCTCGTCATCGCTGGGTGGACCTGTGCCGGGCTCGGCGCAGGCGCGCTCATCGCGATGGGCGCCCTCGGCGGCCTCACCCTGAGCAAGGTGAGCCAGTACGACGACACGGGAAACACCGACCCCGAGCTCTTCGACGAGGCGACCACCCTCAAGACGACGACCAATGTGCTGGTGGGCGTCGGGGGAGGACTCGCCGCCTTGGGCGCGACCCTCTTGATCATCGGCTACGTCGCCACCGATGATGGCGGGGAAGCAGAGAGCCTCTACTTCGAGCCGACGGCGGATGGCTTTCGGCTTCGCTTCTGATGCACGACGACGATCCTTTCTCGGATTCTACGACCATCGCCACCACGGCCATGGTCGTGGGGCGATTGAGTTACCCCTTCGTGCTCTCCGTGGTGGAGGGGCGTGACGCTGGCGAGCGTCACACCGTGCAGGCCGAGGACCCGACGCGGCTCCTCGTCGGCAAGTCGGAGGCCTGCGCATTTCGGCTGTCGGATCCCTCCGTCTCGCGTCGTCACATCGCTCTCGAGGTGGTCGCAGCCCAGCTCCGACTCACGGATCTCTCGTCGACCAATGGGACGCGCGTCGACGGCATTCGCGTGGGGGAGGCCTACCTCGAGGGGGGCGAGACCATTCGCATCGGCTCCACGGCGATCGCGGTCACGCGGGGTCGCCCCACCCCAGGGGCCGAGCTCACCGCCGCCACGCACTTCGGTATCACCGTCGGCGGCTCGATGGCGATGAAGCGCCTCTATCCGCTGTGCGAACGCATCGCGGCGGCCAACCTTCCCGTCGTCATCGAAGGCGAGACCGGCACCGGTAAGGAGCAGCTCGCCGAGTCGATGCACCAGATGAGTCCGCGCCGAAATGGCCCCTTCGTGGTGTTCGATTGCACGGCCGTCGCCCCCACGCTCATCGAGTCTGAGCTCTTCGGCCACGAGCGCGGTGCCTTCACGGGGTCGGTGGGGACCCATCGTGGCGTCTTCGAGCAGGCGCATGGCGGCACGTTGCTGATCGACGAGATCGGCGACATGCCGCTCGAGCTGCAGTCGAGGTTGCTGCGCGTGATCGAGCGCTATCAGGTGCGCCGCGTGGGCGGAAACAAGCCGATCGACGTCGACGTGCGCGTCATCGCCGCGACGCGACGTGACCTCGATCGCATGGTGCAGCTCGGCCGGTTCAGAGACGATCTGTTTCACCGACTCGCCGTCGCACGCATCGAGTTGCCGCCTCTTCGACAGCGCGACGGTGACGTGGCGCTGCTCGCGCGCCGCTTCTGGGCCGAGCAGGGGGGGGACGCCGAACGCATCCCGGCCGATCTCCTCCGAGAGTGGGAGGACTACAACTGGCCCGGCAACGTGCGGGAGCTCCGCAATGCCGTCATCCGGCGCCTTGCGCTAGGCGACCTCGCCCCGAGCGGACCGCCGAGCGCATCCCGCATGCCGCCCCCCCTGGCATCCGACGTTCCGCCCGCTTCAGGGATCCCGCGACCGCCGCCGCCTCCCCGACGCCGCGCAGCCTCGGTGGCGCCGACGCGCGATCCTATCGCCGCCGTCCTGGCCGAAGAACTCCCCCTCGGCGAAGCGCGCCAGAAGGTGGTCGACGAGCTCGAGCGTCGCTACGTGCAGCACGTGCTCGAGGCCAACGACGGCAACGTCACCCGTGCGGCTGCGGCGGCGGGAGTCGCGCGTCGCTACTTCCACCGCCTCAAAGCCAAAGTGCTGCGGCAAGTAGACGAGGAGTAGCCCCACTTCTCGTTCTCGTGCTCGCTCTCGGGCTCGATCTCGATCTCGTGCTCGATCTCGTGCTCGATCTCGATCTCGTGCTCGATCTCGTGCTCGATCTCGATCTCGTGCTCGGGCTCGAGAACCTCGAACCTCGAACCTCGAACCTCGAACCTCGAACCTCGAGGACCTCGAACCTCGAACCTCGAATCGAGGACCTCGTCTTGCGTTCAGCCGCCGCCAGTGGCGCGGGCGAGGCGGGCATTCACATCATCGGCGCTGGCGCCGAGGTGGTGTGCGACAGCGTCGACCCAGGCTCGTTCCGAGGGGTGGATTTGGCCGTCGGCGGCGGCGGCCTGAATCACGAAGTCGAGTGCCTGCCAGCGCGTGGCCTCGTCGAGCTGGGCCATCTCCTCGGCGAGATCTTCGCCGTACATCGCCATCACGCCGGTGTCGGTGTCGAGACCACACTGCGCCATCACTCGCTTGAGGAACTGGCTTTCCTCCGAAGACATGTTCCCATCGGAGCAGAGCACGCCCGCGATGAGCGAGCAGAGACGTCGGGCGCTGGCTTCGTCCATGGGCACAACATTCCCGAGCCTGAGGGATGGCGCAAGGCTGAGACGGGCACACCTGTGCGCGCACGGGCATGGTCGGGACCCGGCCCCACACCTCCCCCTGGCTACTTGGCCTCGGCATGGTGATTGCGATGCTGGCCGGCGATGTCTCGTTCGATCGCATTCGTCGCGCTGGCATGGGTCGCCTTGCCGCCTCACTCGGCAGGGGCGCAAGAGCCCGCGTGGGTGGTGGGACCAGGACCCGATCGCCCCTCTTCCCCGGCACCTACACGGCCACCACCGCGTCGTGCGGTGCCTTCGGGGAGGGTCACGGCCATGGTGCGGGAGGGGGTTCGTGCGCGCGACGAAGCCGTAGGTCACGCACTACCCGGAGCGCAGACGATCGCGCGCGCGCTCGCCGAGCGGGCACGCGACCACGTCCCGATGGTGGGACGCGCGTGGTTCGAGGCGCGGCTGACCAGCGACGGTGAGCTCGTGGGTCTGCGTCTGCTCAGCTACGACCGGCAGGACGGTCCCATCCACGGCTGGCTGAAGACGGCCGCGCTCGCCCGACGTGACCTCGCCGACTTTCCCTTTCGGGTGCCGTCGACCTTCGCAGGCGGCGCGGTGGTGCGCATCCGCGTCGATAGCAACCTCGAGCTGCCATCGGGCTCGGGGCGCACGAACCACCCTGGGCCGGCAGCGCGCGAACCCCTGCGTCGACCCACCTGGCCTTGGGTGCCATCGCAGATGCCCTCCGAACAGCTCATCCCTGCGCTCCGGCCGGACCCCATCGAGACGGGAGGCTTCATGGGCACCGTGCACATCGATTTTGGGACCTGCATCACCACGCGGACCCGCGTGTGCCCGGGCGGACACTTCGACCTCGCCGACATTGGTGCGCACGCTCAGCGCGTGGTGCGCACCCACGTGGAGGCGACACCCGTCGAGACACAGCCGGCCGGCGCCCTGGCGTTCCGAACGAAGACGCCCGTCAAGGGGCGAGCGTCGACCACAGGTCGTCGAACATCGACGAGAAAGCGCTGACCAGGCGTGGGTCGCGTGTGACGACCACGTTCTCCTGGTTGAAGTTGGCGGCGCTGCGCGTCCAGTTGTAGCTGCCGGTGAGCAGGTCGACGCGGTCGAAGAGCGCGAACTTGTGATGCATGTGATGCTCGCTGCGATCGACGCGGATGGGCACCCCAGCCTCGCGCAGGCGCTGTACGTCGGAGCCGCGGTCGAACGACTTCTCGTCGTCGGTGATGATGCGCATGTCCACGCCGCGCTGATGGCAGGCGAGGATGGCGTCCGCGATGCGGTCGTCGGTGATGGTGAAGACGCAGATCTCCACCCGCTTCTGAGCTGCCGACAGAAGGCCCTGGATCTTGCGGAGCGGTTGGTCGCCGGGGCTGAAGTAGGCGCCCGACGATGGCGCGGCCTCCATCGCGTCGTCGGGGAGGAGGGTCTTCATCACCTCCTCGAGCCACGCGAGCACGTTCTTCGTGCGCTTGCTGTCGTCGAGCTCTTTGCGGACCACGTCGAAGGCGATGCTCCGGAGACGCGGAAGGTCGGCGGGGGCCACCTCGGCCACCAGGGTCTTGAGGGCCTTCTTCTCGCTTCGCGAGAGTCGCTGGTCGACCAGCGTCTTGCGGAGCTCCTCCTCGAACTGCTGTGGCTTCATCGCAAAAAAAAGTACACCCCGCGAGGCAGGGCCGCGCGGGGTGTCGTCTTCGTGGGCGCAACAAGATTTGAACTTGTGACTTCTTCCGTGTGAAGGAAGCACTCTACCGCTGAGTTATGCGCCCAGGGGCCGATGAAACTAGTTCAGGGCTCGGCGATAAGGCAAGGGCCAAATCGCCTCGGTCTATCGAGCCGCCGCGACCATGCTGTCGAAGGCGGAGTGTGCGCCGTCGACGGTGTCGGCGGGGCCGACCACGCGAAAGAGCCAGCGGGTGCCGTCGGGCGCCGTGACGACGGCGGCGAGCGCGACCCAATTCTCCTTGAGGACCTCGGCCGCCGCGCGGCCGTTGCGGCGCGGCCCGAGGGGGAAGCGGTAGGTGCCACGAACCTCGAGGGTGGAGGTGGGGTGGGTGGCGTCGTCGAGGGTGGCACGTTTGATGTCGGGCTGGCGGGCCGAGCCATCGTCAGACTTCGGACCTTCGAAATCGCGCGCGAGTTGGTCGAGCGCATCTTCGGCCGCCTTGGGGCCTCGACCGAGGTTCTGCACCAGCAGCGTGGCCGGGTGTTTGGCGTCGCCCGCAGTCGGGATCGTGTACTTGGCGCGATAGGTCCCCTGGGAGCCCGTCTTGTCGAGCGTCCACGTGGGCGGCGCGGTGAAGTCGAGCGCCGGCGGGGGTGGGGGCGCCTTCGTCTTGCGGGACGCAGGCTCGGGTGGAGCGTTGTCGCACCCTGTAGGTACGAGGGCGAGCAAGATGCCGACGGCGATGAGAATGAGGCGTTGGGTCACGAATTGCGCCCTCGTCGCCACTGCACGGGGGAAGGCAGTGACGAATGACGACGTGGGGTCCAGATCGACCGGGACCGGGGTGTAAGCCCAACGGGGGGGTCGTTCGTCCATATGAGGTATGGCGATGGCATGGGGTGGCGTAGAAGCGCAAGCGGAGAGTCCGGGCACGCCCCGGCCTGGAGGGGGGGCAACGAGGCCCAGCGGCCCGGTTGAAGGTGCAGCCGAGGCAGATCTGGGTTTGATTGAGCACATGGACCAGATCGGCGAGTACCTCGTCCGTCGGCTCGTGGGCGAAGGCGGCATGGGCCGCGTCTACGAAGCAGAGGAGCGCCTCTCGAAGCGTCGGGTGGCCCTCAAGGTCTTGCGGGACGAGCTGAGCAAGAGCGAGCACGCGCGCTCCCTCTTCCTCACCGAGATGCAGATCCTCGCACATCTCGAGCACCCCAACATCGTGCGTAGCCTCGCCAGCATCGAAGACGACGGCAAGCTCGTCATGGTGCTCGAGTTCTTGGAGGGGCGAACCCTGCGCGACACCCTCAACGAGCGGGGCCATCTCTCCTGGGAGCAGGCGGCCACGGTGACCATGGCCGTACTGGAAAAGCCGGATAGCGCCTGATCGGCCGACAGCAAGCCTGACAGGCCCAGTGAGACGATGATTAACAGCGA
>JAUHZF010000012.1 GCA_030426145.1 Polyangia bacterium | reverse complement strand
CCGTTAACAGGACACCCGAGAGCCGTGGCATTCTCCAGTGCTGGTGGCCGAAGAGCTCGACACCGCCAAGGCCCGACTGGCCGACTTGCTGCGGAAGACCCAGGCGCGAGAGGAAGCGCTCGGCCGCGAGGGCTTCGCTCGCCTGCCAAGCACGCTCCGAGAGCAGCTCGCGGCCATTCAGCCCAAGTGCGAGCCTAGCGACCCCGACGACCTCGAAGCCCTCAAGTCGGCCGAAGACCATCTGCGGCAGTACCACGCGTTGATGGATGACGCCTTCAACCTGCTGCGACAGGAAGAGGCGGAGGGCCAGCGTCAGGCACGGCGTCGACATCGCAACCTCAAGCGATGGGCCTTTCGACTCGCCATCCTCGGAGCGCTCGGGGTCGCGGGTTGGTTCTACCTGCAACATGCGCTGGCCGAAGAAGCCAAGCGCTGCGCGGTGTCGGACGCCTGCATCGAAGGGGGCCAGTGCGGCTCTGGGCTTCGCTTCACTGGCGCGCCGGGCATCGGCTGCGCGCCGCGCGACGACGATGACTGTCGCAAATCCCGGGACTGCAAGCGCGTCGGCCGCTGTCACCTCGTCGGCGGCGTGTGTGCGGCGGCGAACGACGACGACTGCCGACAGCTCGAGGTGTGCTCGACGCAAGGGCTTTGCTCCGCCGTCGAGGGGCTGTGCCAGGCGGTGGAGCGCGAGGACTGCCTGAAGACCCGAGGGTGCCGCGAGGGCGGTGAGTGCTCTCCGGTCGACGGCAAGTGTGCTGCCGCAGAAGACAGCGACTGCGCCGAAGCCACGGTGTGCAAGAAGCAGGGCGCCTGCACGGCCGTGAGCGGGCGCTGCGTCGTTCCCGACGAAGGCTTCGAGGGAGCTGCCCCATCGGCCACCGCGAGCGGTACCGCCGCGCCCCCGAAGGGGAAGGCGCGATGATGCGACACCTCGCGCTCGTGGGGCTCGCAGTGCTCACCGCGTGTGGTTCGCCCCCCCCTCCGCCCGCGCCAGCGCCACCGCCGGTCGTCGAGCCCCCACCTCCACCGCCGCCACCGCCGCCACCGGAACCCGAGGTCGATCCCCCCGTGCACGAGTGCGGGCAGGACCCCGCGGAGGAATCCCCCATCGTTCAGGGTGTGCTCGGCGACGGAGAGCGGGTCGTACGGCTGCTGAACAACGCCCAGACCGAGATCCAGGCGAGGCTGCTCCGGGAGGACAAATCCCCCGCCGTACAGGGAACGCTCCACGTTCCCGCCGGTGAGAAGGGTGAGTTTCGTGTGCCGGAGGGCGTCTACATGTTGCGCTACCGCTACGGCAAGACGTGCGAGGTGCGGGTGAAGGAGCCCCTGTGAGCGACGATTCCGTCGACGAGAACTGGACGCTCGACGACGCCAAGAGCGCGGACGGCTTCGAACGCACCTGGGACGAGCTCGCCTACGGCCTTCAACCAGGCGACGTCATCGACGGCAAGTACCGCCTCGAGGGCCTCGTGGGCCACGGGGCGATGGGCTTCGTGCTGAACGCGTGGCACCTGCAGCTCGACGAGCCCGTCGCCGTGAAGTTCCTCCTGCCCGAGCTGGTGGGAGATGACGAGGCCCGCGGCCGATTCGAGCGTGAAGCGCGCGCTGCGTTCAAGATCCGAAGCGAACACGTCACGCGCGTGCTCGACGTGGGCCGGCTTCCTGAAGGCGACCAGCCCTTCATCGTGATGGAGCTGCTGAAGGGAAAGGACCTCGGGGTCCTCATCGACGCAACCCCCCTCCCCTACGAAGAAGCCGTGGACTACGTGCTTCAGGCCTGCCACGCGGTGGCCGAGGCCCACGCGCTGGGGATCGTTCATCGCGACCTCAAGCCCGACAATCTCTTCCTCACCCGGCGTCCGAACGGCTCCCCATGCATCAAGGTCCTCGACTTCGGTTTGTCGAAGTTCCGTGAGCGACGGCAGCAAAATGGGCTTCCGGTGCGCGAACGCGCCCTCACCCGCGACGCGCAGATCATGGGCACCGCCCACTACATGTCGCCCGAACAGTGGGTCGCGGCGAAGAACGTGGGTCCTGCCGCAGACCAGTGGGCGCTGGGCGTCATCCTCTACGAGGCCATCACGGGCGACTCCCCGTTCTTCCGCAACAACATCGCCGCCATGTGCAACGCCGTCCTGCGCGAGGACCCACCTCCGATGCAGACCAAGGCGCACGACTTGCCGCAGGGGCTCGACGCGGTGGTCAGGCGTTGCATCGCAAAGAAGGTCGACGAGCGCTGGCCCTCCATCGAAGAGCTCGCCGAAGCGCTCCGGCCCTTTGCGCCCGAAACCCTCGCTCCGCCGCCGTCACGAGGGTCGCTTCCTCGACGCTCCGCCCGGTCGGAGTCGCGAACCGATCTCATCACCGACCTCGCCCACGCTCCCACGGCACTGCCACCTCAGACCGAGGTGATGATCGACCGTGCGGTGGCCCACGCCCCGACGGAGCCCCCCGCCGCCCCAGCATCGACGTCGGCCTCGGTTCAGATGCCGAAGCTCGGCCTCAGGGATGGGCAAGGCCCAGCCCACTGGAACGACGTCGCGGCCAAGCCGTCGCGAGGCGTGTTGCCCGTCGTGGCGGCCGTGCTCCTGCTCATCGTGGTCGCCGCGTGGTACGCGACGACCCTGTGACGGCATTCTGCGCGGTCTACCAGTCGAGAACGTGGTCGTTGCGGAGGACGAGCTTCGTCATCTCGTCCGCTTCGGCGAAGAGCTCTTCCACGTCGTCGAGGTCGAGCAGTACGTCTTCGAGTCGCTCGCCGATGGTGTCGTCGACCTCTTCGAGGCACGGCATGACCGCGCGCGCGACGGCGGCGACGGAGCCCGACACCTCGAGGTGACCACGCTTGACGAGGTAACTCACGAGAGCGACCGCCTCGTGCGCGCCGCCGTTCGGGTCGGCTTCGCGTGCGATGGCCGAGTGGCGCTGGGCGACGATGTCGCGCGCGACCTTCTGCACCGCCTCGTCGTCCATCGGGGGCTCCGCGATCGTCGGCGGCTCGACATCGTCGTCGGCCGCCTCCGCCCCCGGGCAGATCTCCTGGATCGCCCAGGCTATCCAGCGAACGGCTTCGCGCGGACCGATGGGCTTGAGGGTGACCTTGGCTCCGCGCTTCTCGAAGGCGGCCACCGGCTCGTTGACGATGCGAACCTGCCCGTCGCGAACGGAGAGGAAGCGCCACTTTTGGTTGAGGCGCAGCACCAACTCCTGCGACGAGAAGGTTACGTCGTGGACCATGACGTCAGACGGCACGGTCGAACCCCTAACACAGATGTGACGGACCGTCGGGTCCCAACGTCCTCGATGCGCTTCGCCATCACAACGTCACCGTAGGGCGCCGAGGCCGCACCCCTTGCCGACGGCCCGGGGGCTGGGTCATAAGGTCGCATGCCCCGGCGACGTGCGAAGCTTCCAGCGGCGGCCGCGATGCTGCTCTGCCTGGCCGCTTCGAGCTCCGCGTGGGCGCAGAGCGAGCCCGCGCCCGACCCGTGCGGCGAAGATGGCCCGTGGCGTGTCGGGCTCGGCGCGGGGTTGGGCGCCGGCCTCGGCGCCGCAGGGGCGGTTGGGGTCTCGGCCGGCCTCGCGGCCACCGACACCCGGGACTTCAGCTTCCGCACCGGCGCCCTGGTCGGTGTCGGCGCCTCGACGGCGCTGTCGCTGGTGTATGGCCTCTACGACGGGTTCACGGGCTGCTACATGGCCGGCGACTCCATCGCCTACTCGGTGCCGATCGTGACCACCCTGGTGGGCAGTCTTCTTCCCGTGGCCATCTGGGGAGCCTCCGACGAGCTCGGCGAGCCCGCGCCCGAGCAGGCGGCGATGGAGCTGAGAATCCCCCTCGTGCAGCTGCGGTTCTAGGCGCAGGCGCGAGCGTTGCGCTTGTCGCTCCGTGGCCCCCGTGGCACTTCGATCTGCTCAACCGCGGAGTCGGAAATCGATGGCGCGCACGTATGTATGGCTGGTCGCAGCGGGTTTGACCCTGACCGTGCCCGTGCATGCGCAGCCCCTCTCCCCGGAGCCGGTGCCCGCGCCGGAAGCGGAGCCGGCCCCCGAGGCCGATGCCGAGCCTACGCCCGCACCGCAACCGGAGGTCGACCCGGGCCCATCCGCCATCGCCCCGGGCGGCATGCCGCCGGCGCCGGCCGTACCGCAGGTGGGCCCTGCGGCCGACCCTGGTGACCTCGACATCGACGTGGTGAGCGGCGCGGGCGAGGACACGGGTCCGCCGACCTACCGACCTTCCATCAACATCGAAGGCGTGAAGGTGAAGTGGAACCCGGCCTGGAAAAAGATGGAGCTCGGCAACTACATCTTCATCGCCGCCTCCGGTCTTGCGAGCTTCGGCTCCCTCGCCGTCCCCCCTGCACCTGAGCGCTGGAACAACGCCAACGCCTTCGACAGCGAGATGCGCAACCTCCTGCGGTTGCCCACTTTGTCGCAGCGCAATCGCGCCCGCGACATGAGCGACATCCTCCTCACCCTGTCGATCAACCTCGCGTTGTTCGACACCTTGGTCGTCACCTGGTGGGGCCACGACGCCGACACCCTGGCCTTTCAGATGGGCGTCATGAACGTCGAGGCCATCGCCTTCGCGTCGGGCCTTCAAGGTCTGGCGGCCGGGTTTGCGAGCCGCCAGCGACCCTACGTCAACGACCTCTGCGTCGGCGACGATCGCGAGCAGCTGGACAACTGCCGCTCGAGCAACCGCTTTCGCTCCTTCTTCAGCGGCCACTCCACCGGAACGTTCGCGATGGCGGGCGCCACTTGCATGCACCACAGCGTCATCCCGCTCTACGGCGGCGGGGTACCGGACGCCCTCGCTTGTGCCGGCGCCATGGGCATGGCCGTCGCCACCGCCACCCTTCGCGTCAGCTCCGACCAACACTGGACGAGCGACATCATCACCGGCGCCGTCATCGGAACGAGCAGCGGGCTCCTCGTGCCCTACCTTCTCCACTACCGCACAGGCGACCTGCCTGAGGTGAGCGACGAGATCAGTGTCCAGCTCATCCCCAACCCAACCGGAGCCACGCTCCACGGGAGCTTCTGATGCGACGGCTCTCGGTGCTGGTGGTGCTTTTGTTGGTCCTCGTCGTGAACGGCGAGGCGCGTGCTCAGGACCCCGCCGACTCTCCGCCCGCGACCAACCAGTCGGACGCGATCACCACCGGTCTCGACCAACGGCGGCCCTTCTGGCGAGGCAGTGGTGGCGTGCGCCCCTTCTTCGCGGCCACCCTCGACGCGGGTGCCTTGTACCTTCGGCCGCGCGCTCACTTCGGCTACGGGCGCCCCCATTTCAACTGGGTCGGCGCTGAGATCGGCACCGGATTCTCGCTCAGCGGCATCACTGGATACGGCGGGCTGAGGGGCGTGTTCCCCTATCTCGACCTCAGCATCGGGGCTCGGTACGAGTCCCCGGTCGACCAGGCGTTTCTCCCCCGCCAGAAGAGCTTCGTGCGCGAAGAGCTCGAGCTGACGACCCTGCCTCAGGCGCGCTACATCGTGGGTCAGGTCGAGGCCGCCAGCTCCATCCCCGTCCCTGGTGGCAGCCTCGTCGCGGTCGCGAGCGGCTACTACATCAGCAACGTGCCCGACGACCTGCTCCTCTTCGAGCAGTCGTTGCGTGTGGTGAGCGATGCGCCCTGGATGTGGCGCGCTCGCCTCGGCTACCTGTACCACCTGGGGTGGCTCGGCACGATGCGGGTCGGGGCCACAGCCGAGCTCATCCACCTCGTGGGACGAAAGAGTGTCGTGGTGCGCACCGGTCCCGCACTCAGCGTCGCCCTCACCCACCACCTCGAGGCGACGGCCGCCGTGCTGATCGTGGCGACGAGCCCCGATGCCCTCGGCTTGCGTGGTGCGGACCTCGGCCGCATCGGCCTTCGCTACCGCTGGGCCATGGGCGACCGGTGGGCCGAGTTCCCGTGAGGACCCAAGCGTTGCGACCACTCGCACCCAAGCCTACCGTCCCGCGCGATGGCCGAAGCAGCTGAGCCGCAGAAGTCCGCCCTCGAGAAGGCGCTCGGCGTCTTCACCGAGGTGAAGTCTGGAGAGGCCCCTACCGCGCTTCTCCTGACGCTGAACGTCTTCCTCCTGCTGACCTCGTACTACATCCTCAAGCCGGTCCGCGAAGGCCTCATTCTGTCGCTGAAAGACGGCGACCTCTACAAGGCCTACCTCGGCGGCGCGATCGCAGCCGCTCTCTTCATCGTCGTTCCTCTCTACGGCCTCTTGGTGAAGCGGCTACCGCGCAACCGGTTGGTCGTCGGCGTCACGCTCTTCTTCGCTTCTCACCTGGCCGTCTTCTACGTGCTCAGCACCGTCGACGACATGCGATCGAAGATCGCTTACGCCTTCTACATCTGGGTCGGCGTCTTCAACATGATGGTCGTGTCCCAGTTCTGGGCCTTCGCCAACGACATCTACGACGAGGAAGCAGGCAAACGACTCTTCGCGCTCATCGGGATTGGGGCCTCGAGTGGCGCCGCCATCGGCTCCCTCATCGGCAAGCTGCTCATCCCGGTCTTCGGGGTCTACCAGATGCTCCTCATCGCGGGTGGCATCCTCGGTATCTGTGCCTTCATCTTCCAATGGGTCGACCGCCGAGAGCGCCGTCGCAATGAAGCCGCGAACAGCGCCCCCGAGACCGAGCCCGTCCCCGAAGCTCGCCCTCGCATCAAGAGCCAGCTCAAGATGACCATGACGGCCGACGACCCCGACGCACTCCGCGAGGCGGTCGAGGCCGAACGCAAGAAGCTCGAAGAAGAGGAAGCCGAGGCAGCCAAGGCCAAGCCCGAAGACACGGCAGACTTCTTCGACCCCTACCGGATGGTGATTCGCTACCGCTACCTCACCCTCATCGCGGCCTTCTCGCTTCTGTTCACGCTCATCAACACCAACGGGGAGAACCTCCTGGGCATGCTGGTGAAGGCCGAGAGCGAAGAGCTCATCGCAGCCGGGCAGCTCGCCGAAGGCGATGCCCTCAAATCATGGATCGGTGCCTGGTACGGCGAGTTCTACCTCTACGTGAACATCCTCGGGGCCATCCTCCAGGCCTTCGTCGTCTCTCGCCTGGTGAAGTTCGGCGGCTTGAAGCTCGCCTTCCTCGCCTATCCGGTGCTCGCTCTCCTCGACGCCTCCCTCCTTGTGGCGCTCCCTCTGCTCGCGGTCGCGCGCATCGGAAAGATCGTGGAGAACGCGTCGGACTACTCCATCAACAACACGGCCCGCAACATGCTCTGGCTGCCCACCACGCGACGTATGAAGTTCGTCGCCAAGCAGGCCATCGACTCGTTCTTCATCCGACTTGGTGACGTGCTGTCGGGTCTGTTCGTGTTCCTCCTGGCCGGCATGCTCCACTTCGGGCCGCGCATCTTCGCCGGCGTCAACGTCATCCTCGCCGTCCTCACCATCATGGTCGCCCTCGCGACCATGCGGGAGCAGCCGAAGATCCGCGCCATGCGCGAACGCGGCGAGCTACCGGGCGACGAAGAGCCAGAAGGTACTTGAGTGATGCGTCTCCCTCGACTGGCCACCCTCATTGGCGTGGCCGGACTGCTCACGACCACCGATGCCGCAGCGCAGACCGTCAATGCCGAGGCATTGCGACGAACCCAGTTCGACGACGGATGGTCGGGCGACATCACCGGCGCCTTCTCGTTCTGGCGAGGCAACGTCGACTATCTCGACGTCGGGGCTGCGGGCTCGTTGCAGTACCAAACGCTGTACCCGCACGACGAAGACGATCCCGTCCCCTACGTGCGACAGCGGGCCTACTTGGCGTCGAACGGGCGGTTCGCAGAGCGCAACGCGAGCACCTTCCTCAGCAATGCCTTTGCCCACGCGCGGTGGACTGGCATGTGGCACCCCGTCATCGGGACCGAGCTCTTCGCCCAGTATCAGTACAACGAGTTCCTGCGGCTTAACCGACGCATCCTCACGGGGGCGGGGGCACGGGTCGAGGCCTTGCGCCTGCCTGAGGTACTGGCCTCCTTCGGCACCAGCTACATGCTCGAGAGTGAGCGGATCGATACCGAAGCGGCCTTTCCCGACGACCCCGAGACCATCGCCCATCGCTGGTCGAGCTACGGCGTCATGCGCTCGACCCTCTTCGATGACCGCCTCATCCTACAAGCCACGATCTACTATCAGCCCCGGTTCGACGACTTCAGCGATCACAGGGTGTTCACCCAGTTCGAGGGCGAAGCCACCATCACCGAAATCCTCTCGGTGGGGGTGAACGTGATGCAGATGTACGACAGCCGACCGCCCAATGATGTGACGCGGCTCGACCTGCGCATGACCAACACCGTCAAGCTGACCCTGAAGTGAGCTTCGTCACACGGTGAACTGATCGCTCACGACCCCGTCCGGCCGTCGTCGCTCGACGGAGAGGCTGCCGTCGGGAGCGATGTCGATCGTGGTCGCCCCCCGAGACTCGGAGACCGCCACCCGCAAGGCAGACTCACCCGGTCGCTCGGCGTCTGCCTGCGCTGCGCTCTCATTCGGGTCGTAGAGCACGGCCCCACCGCCCCCATCGACCACGTATTGCACGCCGTCGACGTCGAACCGCTCGTAACAATGGGCGTGACCGCAAAGTACGAGCGGTACGCCCGCGTCGACGACCCGACTGTGAATGATATCTCGGAAGGTCGTGTCGGAGCGGTAGTGCTTGGAGAGGCTGTAGGTGGGTCGATGAAAAGCGACGACCGTGGTGGCCGCGTCGCCGCGCGCGAGCTCCTTCTCGAACCACGCGACCTGCGCGTCGCTCGTGTCGTCGAGCCCGCCGGTCTCGCTGTCGAGACAGATGATGCGCGCCGCGCCGGCTCGAAAGGAGAAGTAGCGCGCACCCTCGGGCCCGTCGCCCTGACCGCCGTAGAGGCGGTCGTACATCTGCTCGATCTCCTCGCCTTCTTCGAACTCGTGGTTGCCCACGATCATGTGCGCCACCGCCCGCTGCGTGATGGGCGCGAGGGACTGACTCATGCCCGTCCAGGTGTCGAAGGGGTTGCTCTCGTACTGAAGGTCTCCCCCGTGAAGGAAGACGTCGGGCATGCGGCTCTCGAGCATGGCCACCACCTGCTGTGATTCCGGCCAGCTGGTATCCGCGAGCCAGCCCAGCCGCACGGTCTCATCCGGGTTCGGCACGAGGAACTCGCCCTCGTGAACGACGTCGGCGTGGACGCGCCATCGATAGCGACCCGGCTCGAGCGCACCGAGGTCCGCCTCCTGCACGACGTGAACACCGGCCTCGTCGGGAAAGAAGATGTCACTCGCGTCGAGGAAGTCGCGAGCGTAGGTCACGTCGGCTGACCGAAGGGTCGGCGTCAGTTCCCGCTCGCCGCCCGACTCGAGCACCACCGGGACCGCGACCTCCTCCCGGGTCTCGAAGCGTAGCCGCAACCCGGCCGCCACATGCTGAAGATAGGGCTCTTTGGTGAGCGCGGGTCGCCCGGGGTCCGGCAGCGCGTCGGCTTCGCGGGTGCAGCCCCAAAGCGGGGCTACCCCCACGGCGCCGGCGCCGTAGAGGGACCGGCGAAGCAACTGACGACGGCGCAGCGACATGGCGACCGGAAGGTAGCACGAGGCGACGGCGCGGCCCGGTTCCGTCGTACCATGCGCCCATGCCCCGTCTACCGGCCCTCCCGGATCCCCCGACGCTCGACGACGCCTTCCGACTCTTTCCCCACGGGGTGCAACCGCTCTTGGCCTGGCACGACGCGGTCCTTCGGGGTCCCTCTCCGTTGACGGTGGGCCAGCGGGAGCTCATCGCCGCCTACGTGAGCGGACTCAATGCCTGCGGCTATTGCCAGGGCGCTCATCGCGCGCACGCAGAGGCCTGGGGCATCGACCCCTCGGTCTTCGACCGGCTCGTCGCAGACCCCGAAGCAGCCATGGGGCCAGCATGGGCCGCGCTGCTCGCCTACCTGCGCAAGCTCACCTTCTCCCCCGCCCAGCTCACCGATGAAGACGCCCGC
Source organism: Polyangia bacterium (assembly GCA_030426145.1). Lineage (GTDB taxonomy): Bacteria > Myxococcota_A > Polyangia > Polyangiales > Polyangiaceae > JAPYTK01. The sequence goes on along the minus strand of JAUHZF010000012.1, from coordinate 47,112 downwards.
AAGACGCTCGAGGCCGGCTGGGGAGAGCGAGCGCTCTACGACGCGGTCATGGTCTGCTGCCTCATCAACTGCATGAATCGCATGGTGGACGGGCTCGGCATTCCCCCGGGCGACGCGGAACCGAGCGGCGAACGCCGCAACTACACCGACTTCGCGCGGGACCTCGGCTTGCTCTCGGAATGAGCTTCATCTGCCGGGGTGGAGCTTCTCGAGCCGGGTGCAGACGCGACGCTCTGAGCACCCCAGTCCGGTGATGCATCGGCCGCGCGGGTTTGAACCCACGGGCGCATCGCCACAGCGTCCACGACCGCGCGGGCGGCCCCCGAGCGTGCCGATGATGCAGGAACGACACGGGACGTTGGGTGAACAGAAGGAGTCGCAGCACACGCCGTCCGTGCAGTAGCCGCTCGAGCACTGACTTGGGTCGATACAGGGTTCGCCGATGCGGCGAAGGGCGGGGACCTTTGGCCTCGGCTTTGGCGATGGGCGAAAGGCCGGCACCGGTGCGGGCGCGTCGAGCACGGACGCAGTCGGCTCGGGCGGAGGCTCTCTCGGCGGGGACGGCGCGATGACCGATACGGGAGGCGCTGGAGTAGGAGGTAGAGACGAGGTCGGCGCCTCCGATGCGACGGGCGTCGGCAGCGGCAAGGGGGCGTCGAGGTCGCTTGCGGGCTGCTCGCCCTGGCGTGCGAGGACGGCACCACCGAGGCCACTCGCGACGGCGATGAGCAAACCCAGTGCCTGTCGACGGCGCCGCCGGGAGCGCTGCGCGGCGAGAGGGAGGCGCTCCGTCGGGGCGCCGGCGTCAGCCGGCTCGTCGTGCGTGACCGCAAGCACGTGGGGCGCGCGGTCACGACAGGCGTCGGCAAAGGTGATGGCCAGCTCCTCGGCGCTCTCGAACCGGTCGTCTGGCATCTGCTGGAAAGCGCGCACAAACCAAGCGTCGAGGGCCGATGGCAGCCCATCCCGTAGCTTGCTCGGCTTCTCGAACCGACCGCCGTGGATCGCGATGCTCAGGGCACCGATGGTCTCACCATCGAAGGGCACGGCCCCGGTGAGCATCGCGTAGATCACCACCGCGAGCGACCAGAGATCGGTGCGCTCGTCGATGTCACGCGGCGCCAAGATCTGCTCCGGGCTCATGTAGAAAGGTGTGCCCACGAGCGTGCCCGACTGGGTCATGGTCATGCCCTTCTCGGGAGGGTCCAGCTGCTTGGCGACGCCGAAGTCGAGGATCTTCACCTGCACCGCGTCGTCGGGGGTGTGCAGGAGGAACAGGTTCTCGGGCTTGAGGTCGCGGTGCACGATGCCGGCCGCGTGGGCCACCGTGAGGCCACGACACACCTGCTCGACGATCCGCTCCACCGTGAGCAGCGGCAAGCACACCTCGCGGTCGAGGCGGCGGCCGAGGTCTTCTCCCTCGAGCAGCTCCATCACGAAGTAGGGACGGCCCCCGTCGAGTCCGAAGTCGAAGACCTTCACGATGTGGGGGCTATTGAGCCCGGCCACCGCCCGCGCTTCGCGCTCGAAGCGTTGCCTGCCTTCGGTGCTGTCGTCGACGTCGGCCCCGGCGAGGAGCTTGACCGCGACCGAACTGTCGAGGGCGAGGTTGCGTGCGCGCCACACCACCCCCATGGCGCCACGACCGATCTCCTCCTCGAGGCGGAGCTTGTCGTCGAGGAGGGGGGGGTCGCTCACCCGTCTAGCCTACGCAGTCAGAAGCCAGCTGAGGAGCCGAATACGAGACGGAAGCTGTCGAGCCCGGCCCCCCGCTCGAAGGTATCGGTCCCACCCGCGATGAGGAACTCGAAGGCGTGATCGCGAGCGCTGGTGTCTTTGAAGCCGAAGCCGAACGACTGGCGCAGCTTGTCGAACTGGAAGTTGTCGAGCCGCTCTCCGAAGACGTTGCCCATCGCATAATGCACGGAGCCGTCGAGCCAGACCCAGATGGGCCAGGTGTACTCGAGCTGGGCCGCGACCGCGCTGCGGTCGTAGAGGCGGTTGGCGATGAAACCGCGCAGTGGCCGGTTGCCGCCGAGCGTGGTCAGCTCGCGGAAGGGCACCACCCCACCCGTCTCGAGACCATCGACGAAGTCAGCCACGACCTGAAGGCCGATGACACGCTGATTGTAGATGTCGAGGTACCCCCCGATGGTGCCGCCGTACTTGATGTAGAGCGGTCGCTGGGCGGCCTGCTGATCGGCATCGAGGAACGACTCGCGCAAGCCCAAGCCGAGCTCGACGCGAGGTCCGATCTTGATGCCCGTCCCCGGGGGCGAGACGTGATCGCTGGCGAGCCCCTCGTAGTTGTTTCGCTGGGGACGGGTGTCGACGTAGAGCTCGGTCCCGATGCGACCCACGGTGTAGCCGTCCTCGAAGAGCGGCGGCGTGTCGTAGAGGTTGCGGTCGACCGCTTCCTGCACAGCGATGCTGTGGCAACAGACGTCGTTGCCGAACGTGGCGTCGCGCACCGCGATGAAGGCGTTGACATAACTGCTGCGCCAGAAGCCACCTTCGTAGTGAGCGATCGCCTCGATGAACTGGGCCTGATACCGGCTCCGGGCCTCGTTGGGGGCGTCGGGGCCCTGGCCCCAGATGAGCCAGTCTGGGCGCCGCTCCCACACCCCTTTGAGCTGGACCATCTTGGGGTGCGTGTCGAAGCCAGCGTCCTCGATCTGGTAGCGCACGGAAGCCGTGGTCCGATAGAAGCCGAGGCCACCAAAAGCGACGTGCGCGCGCACCCCGAGACCATCGACGTCGCCGACGTCGTCCCCGAAGAAGTACAGGCCAATGCTGGGCCGGAAGCCGAAGTCGATGAGGCCGCTGGGAATGATCCCGTAGTTGTCGTTGGGGCCGAAGGTGAAGAAGTCGCCCACGATGTCGGCGACGTCGTTCTCGTCGATGGCCGTGGTGAGCGCGCCGAGCGGACGCCGGAGCACGTACTCGCTCACGGCGTAGAGGGGGTAGAAGATTCCGCGCGGGATCCAGATGAGCACGTCGCCCGCGTCGATCGGCTCTGGCTCGCGGCCGTCGTAGTTGGGGACGGGGCGCTCATGGCCTTCCGCGAGGGGAGGCTGCTCACCCTCCCAAATCTCCGGGCCCGACACTTCAGCATCGTCGGCGTCGTTGCCGGCGGGCCCTTCCTTCGGTGTTGGGGCTTCGGGGGTGGGTTCGGACGGCTCTGGCGCTTCGGAGGTGGGCTCGGACGGCGCGGGAGCAGGCGGCTCCGGCGGCTCGGGAGCTGGGGGCTCGGGCGCATCGGCCGGGGTAGGCGCATCGCCTGGCGCGGCTGCATCGCCTGGCGCGGGAGCTTGCTCAGGCGCAGGTGTCTCCGGTGCCACCTCTGGGCGTGGAGGCGCGGGTGCGCCCGGCTCAGGCGGCGCCGGAGCCGGTTCGGGAGCAGGCTGAGCCGCCGCGCTCTGGCTCCAAGCCATGAGCGCGAAGATCAGCCCTCCCGCGATGCGTGTTCGATGCTGCATGCGCCAGCTCGACGTAAGCCCCGCTTATACTGCGGGCGCCGGATGGGTGCACCGGAAGATCGGGGAGGGTCCCAGGACCCCTCTCGTCGACCTCCTGTGCTGCATGTCCGTGCCGCGATGACTCAGCGCGGCAGGTGCTTCTGCCAGTCCGGTGCAATCGCCACCGCCGCCATCGACCGTCTTCTCGGACGCTCGGCCACCGGTGGCGCCGCGTCCTGCACGCGGATCCGCTCCAGGGCCATGAACGCCATCATCGCGCGGACCAAGTCGTAGTGGTCCTCCATCACTTCGAACAGGTGCGCGACCTCGATGCTCATGGCCACCAGCTCCGTGTCGGCCCGTGCCGTTGCCGGGTAGGTCACTTGCCCGATCCCCATGTATCCCCCCACGAGCGCGGTCGGACCGAACTGGGCCGTCATCTCCATGCCCTGCCGTTCGAGGCTCGCGGCCCCGGTCACGTTGACGAAGAAGCTCCGCGCTTCGTCGCCCTCCGCGAAGAGGACCTCCCCTGGCGCAAGTCGAACCTCCCTCGCCTCACGCGCCAACTCCAGCAGGCTCTGCGTACCGGCGAGGTGGAAGGCGGGGGCAAGACGCAGACTCAGGAGTCGCTCGAACGCGTTGAGCTCGTCGGCCAAAGACATCTGGCTCACGAGGCTCGGAGGGGCGCCCAAGGATACTTCCTGCTCGAAGCCAAAGCTGGGCGGCAGCGAGAGACCTCGGTCGAGCAGACTGCGTGCGTTGCCGACGAGCCTGAGTCGAACCACCTCGAGGTCGTCTTCCTGGGCGTCGTGCCAGTCTCGAACACGAAGGGCGAGCGCGTGCACATCGGTGCGGGCGATGGCCGTGCGACGGTGGGCATCGCCCGCGTCGGCGTCGAGCACGCCGACGACGTCGCCCTGACCAAAGCTCCAAGGCTCGGCGTCGTCCTTCTGGAGCAGAACCTCCCCGTCGACCACGAAGTAGATGAACTGGGGCGCATCCCCCTCGCGGAACAGGCGGTCGGACGCCGAGAAGAAGACCTCCCGTGCGGATTGAACGATGTGTCGAACCGTGTCGCCTCGAAAGAAGCCCCCGAGCAACGAGCGCACGTAGAGCTCGACGTCGACACCTGCAACCTCAGCCATCGGGCACCTCCTGCCAACCGGCCGCTTCGGCCACCAGGGGATGAAGCGAGGTTCGGGCCGTCAGTGCTTCGACCTCAGAATGCAGGGGTTCGATGTCCAGCGCGAGCGCGTGGTAGGCGGCCAGTGCGACGATGGCCGTGTCGGGGTCGTCGAGCATGGCTCGAACGGCATCCTCGACCGACGCCGGCACGATGCTGAGGTGGGCCTCGGCCCTCCGAATCCGCTCCTCGGGCGACAGCTCGTCGATCGCGACGCGGAAGAGCTCACGAACACGCTCGGTGCAGCTCAGCGCAAGCACCTCCAGAAACTCCACGGCGCTCGCGCGCCGGCGCCGGTCGCTACCTTCGAGGGCGATGAGAATGCCCCGCACGTCCTCGCGTGGATGCAACACCTGGAAGAGCATGAAGGCGCGTTCGAGCGCCTGCCGAACTTTGTCGCGCAGCAGTCCCTTCAGCAGCAGCGCACTGCCTTGCGCCGCCGGGGGCGGCGGTGTCGCGTCGAGCGGCACCAGCAACGCCAGCAGCCGTAGGTGCTCGGTGACGTTCCGCACGATCTCCACCTCGATCGCTGCGGGCGCGACCTTCACCGGCCGCGTTTTGACGAGACTGACCAGACCCCGCAGGCACCGGTAGCGCACCAAACCATCGGACTCGTGCTCGATACGCCTCAGCAGCGCATCGCAGGCGACCTGGGTACGAAACCCAGCGATGGTCCCTGGCAGCTGTCGCCGCAACTCACGCGGCGTCTCCTCGTCATCGAGCCCCGCGATCAGGGCCTCGAGCGCCGGAGGTCCCATGGCCGCCAACGCCTCACGCACCACCGCACGTGTCTCGACCACGGTGAGCTTCGGCATGAGAATGGGTACGAAGCGCTCATCCGGGACCCTCATCACCGCCCGCGCCACGCGGGTCACCACCTCCGGGTCGTCCTCTTGGGCCAACCAGAGCAACACGTCCACCCAGCGCTCGTCGGCGTCTTGCCCCAGCGCCTCCAAGAAACCGAGCCGGATCCTGCGCTGCTCCTCGGCGGTCGCCCTCTGGGCGCGCTCACGGACCGCGAGAATGGCAGGGTGGTCGCGAACCGTCTCCCCCGCCTCGCTGCGTGCGAGCTGAAAGGCCGCTTGCGCCATGATCCATGGGTCTTCGTCATCCAATGCAGCCCGCACCAAGTCAGCCTCGCCAGCACGACCGAGCGCACGCAGACTGGCGGCGCGAACGGGGGGCGAGGGCGACTGCAACAGGCGCACGGCGTGGGGTCGCCAGTCCTGCTCATCGGCCCGCGAAACGACGTCCAGAGCCCGAATGAGGACCTCCTCGTCGTCGTGATAGAGGATGAGGGCGGGGATGATCCGACTGCGTCCCGACTCGACGAGCAGGTTCATCGCGGCGATGACGCGCACACCATCGACCGATGAGAGCGCCGCCATGATCGACTCGACCGAGTCCAGGTCGAGCTCGGCCGTCTCGAGCAGTCGGGGGTCGCTCCGCCCACGGCTCAACTCGGTGCGAAAGAGATCCAGGTAGCCCCTTCGCAGCCCGATCGTGACCCCAAGCCAGGCCAGAGCCCCCACCACGATGAGGCCCGAGAAGACCCGGTGCGTGCCGAGACCAAGGGCAGTCAGGAGCAGAATGGCCCCCGCGCCGACGGCTTGGGATCCACGGACGAAGACGGCGTCGAGCAGGGCCTTGGCCCGATCGCGGACGTCGCCCGGGAGCGGGAGGTACAGCAGCTCGGTGGCCACTCGGTTGAGGGAGTGGCGAAGCCCTCCATCTGCCCCCTTGGCCAGCATGACCACCACGAGCAGGCCCCCCGTCGCCAAGGCCCCGCCTCCCCCGAGCACGAGCAACATGGGCAGCACCCCGAGCGCGGCTACCACGCCAAACCGCTGGACCACGCGCTGGGCGACGACGACCTGCATCAGGAAGGCCACGGCGTTGAGCACGGCGTAGTAGCGCGCAAAGAAGAGCGCGAGGCCGGAATGAACCTCGGCTTTGGCCACCGACTTGAAGAGATAGTCCGTGAACAGCAGGGTCACCGTCGACAATCCGACGAGGGCTGCCATGCGGCGCACGTAGGGCTCCTCACGCAGCACCGAGAGGCCCGCCTCGAAGACCGGGCTCGCCTTGGCGCCGAAGGGAGAGCCCTGGTCATCGGTGTCGATGCGGGTGAGGGCCGCCGCCGTGAGCAAGAAGCAGGCGGCTCCGGCCCGCAGGAGGTCGTGCACGTCGTAGGCCCCGCTCGCTTCGCGGGGCATGATCTCGAGCACCAGGGTCGCCGCGACCCCGCCCGCGACGGCCCCGAGCACGCCTCCCGAAGCGATGCCTCCGAAGAGCCGCTTGCCCTGCGAGACGGTGAAGACCCGACCGGCGAAGAGCCAGAACTGGAGCACCAGCACCGTGCCGAGCAAGGCACTCCACAGATAGAAGCCGTAGACCTCATGCCCCGTGAGGGGTTGGAACGACCACAGCACGGTGCCGATGGCCGAAAAAGCGAGGGTGAGAAAGAGCGCGTCGCGCCGACCGAACTGACGCGTGAACCGCGAGGTGTAGCCAGGGACGATGACCCCGAGCCCCGCGAGCGCCAGGTACACGATGGCGAGCCTGCTCGCGGGCAGGCTCTCGAGAAAGACCGCATCCCGCGCCGTCTCCAGGATGGTGTGGCCCGCGATGATGCCGAAGAGCACCATGAAGACCCGAAAGACGAGTTGCGCCTCGCCCCGTCGCAGGTCGACGATCCTGGAAAGTGCAGACATGCCTCGACCGCCGCGTGGAAGACCCGGTCGGCGGCTGCTACTGAAGTGCCATGGACGCCGAGGCAAAGCCAGTCGGGAACCTCACGCCCCACGCGGCCAGCAAGCGACTGCGCTTCGGAATGGCGATGCTCGCGTTGGCGCTCGTCGCCGCGGTGGTCCTCCACGAGATGAGCTCGAGCCGCTGGTGGCGCCTCGCGCTCTTCGTCCCCTTCGTCCTCGCCGCTCACGGCGTGTTCATGGGCCTCTACAGAACCTGAACGCCTTCCGTCTCGCGCGGTCTGCGCGAGCTAGACGATGGCACGAGAGAAGAGATCATCGATCCGGGCGAGCTCGCCCAGGCGCGCGCCCGCTCGCGCCAAGTCTTCCGCAACGGGCTGTTCACGGCTGCCTTCGCCACCGCCATCTTCTTCGCCGCGATGTGACCGCTCAGTCGACGTCGATGCGACCGGCCGCGGTGCAGGGGCTGGCACAGTCGGTCTCCCCCTTCGCAGGGTTCTCCCGGTAGGTGAAGATCATGGGGCCTGCAATGGGACCGGCCACCGCTTGATGGCTCTCCCAGGTGCAGTCGTCGTAGGGCTCGAACTCGTAGCGGGTCATGGCGGAGGCGTGCATGAGCCCCTTCTCGACCTGCCCCGAGAAGGTGACGTGGCCCAGCGTGAAGCTGAACCCACCCCCATCACATGGGTAGGTGACCGTCGCACTCGACTCTTTCTCCGGGGTGTCGACGAAGCAGGTCGGGCTGCTGGGCGTCCAGTCGACCATCGTGAAGCGGGCCGTGCACATCTTCTTCGGCTTCGGCTTGGGCTTCGGCTCCTCTTTGGGAGGCTTCTTGGGCGTGACCGCGGCGTGACTCGGCCCCACCCCCATGACCGCCGCTCCGAATACCGAGAGGCCCAGGCCTCCGATGAGTCCTACGCGTCGCCAGCTCACCCACATGGTGCCAAGGTTAGGCCCTCGACCAGCATCGCCAAGGGGCGACGTCGCATCGGGGCACGATTTCCTCGGCTCAGGTGAGCTCGTCGAGGTACTGCGGCAGCATGCGTCGCCAAGTGGGCCAGTCGTGGTCCCACTCGTGACCCCATACGTCGACGCGGTTGGGCACCCCCTTGTCGCCGAGCACATTGGCCACCCGCCACGACTCGCCGGGGTCCTCCCAGCGCCCCTGTCCGCAGGCGAGGAGAACGAATCGACGACGAAGGACATCGAGCGCGCCGCCTCCGAGGTTGGGTACGAAGTGGAGCGGGGACGAGAAGTAGAAGTCCTGGTCCCAATGGCCATTGAGCCAAGACTCGAAGTCGTAGGAGCCGCTCATGCCGATGGCTGCGCAGAAGGCGTCGGGATGGCGGCAGAGGGAAGCCACCGCGTTGAAGGCACCGAGCGAAGCGCCGGCTGCGATGAGCTCGATGTCGTCGCTGTGGCAATCGTGTCGAATCGCGGGCAGGACCTCGTGGTAGACGCAAGCGTCGAACTGGTTCTGCTTCCACGTGCAGTGCCGCGGGTCGTGACGACGGTTGACCCACGCCTGGCCGGCGAGACTGTCGACCGAGTAGACCTTGATGCGGCCCCCGTGAATCAGCGGTGCGAGCGCATCGAGCATGAGGAAACGCTCGGCCTCCTCGGCGTCTCCTCCCGCCGTGGGAAAGAGCAACACGGGGCGCCCGAAGTGTCCCCAGCGCACCAAGGAGATGGGCTCGTGGAGCCGCGGAGAGAACCAGCGCTCGGCGGTCTTCATAGGATGTCTTTCTGGTGCCCTTCGGCCTGTCGCCACTGCTCGATGCGGTTCATGAACAGCTCGGTGAAGGTGTCGACTTCGTGTTCGGGGTAAAGCGCACCGACCTTCTGCCGCACGGCATCGCGGGCGGTGTCACTCCCGAAGAACTCGTAGGCGACCTCGTCGAGGTGGTCGAGGTGCTCGCGACAGAAGGCCTCGAAGCGCTCGGTCTCGAAGTGTGCCTCGGCGATTGCGGCGTAGCCCGTGAGCTTGTCCTCGACCCCTTCGTCGTCCGCCACCGAATAATAGGGAGCCCAGTTGGGGTTGTGGCGGAAGGGGCGCTTGGTCACGGCCACGAAGATCGACCAGCGGAGGAGAGCTTTGACCAACCACGGGAAGTGGTAGTGCAAGCTCGTCACCTGCGAGTCGGGGCAGGCGTTGGCGAAGTCGATGGGATGGAAGGCGTCCCCGCGGCGGAGCACCTCGGCCGAGTTGAAGTCCCACCCGAAGAAGCTGTTGATGGTGAGGGTGATGGCGCGAAGCTTCGCCCGGTGCGCATCGGACAGGAATCCGGTGGTCATGCGGTACCGGTCGTGAAGCGGCTGGCTCGGGTCGTAATCGACGTAGCGGATCTGAGGGCCGATCCCGACGCAACGCACGAAGAGGTCGAAGCCCTCGACCGACTTCTGCAGGTGCATGACCCGCTTCCCACTCTCTTCGTAGGCCTGGCGAAGCTGCTCCTCGCTCTCGACACGGTTGATCCCGACCCAGCCCCCGCCGTCGTAGGGCTTCATGTAGAGCGGGTAGCCGAGCTGCTTTCCGATGTCGCCGAGGTCGAACATCTGCGCGTAGCGCTCGAGCGTGGTCTCGAGGTCGGGCAAGGGCTCGTAGGCCTTGGGCGGCACCATCCAGGTGTCGGGCACGTCGAGGCCGAGCCGCATCATCGCGCAGTACGACGTCTGCTTCTCCATCGACTGCAAGGCCCACGGGTTGTTGAGGACGTAGAGTCCGTCCATCACCGTGGCCTTTTTTATCCACTCCCGGCTGGTGTGGTACCAGTGCGTCAGCCGGTCGAGGACGATGTCGTATTTGCAGCCCTGTCGCAGGTCGAAGGGCTCGATGGTGACCCGCTCCGCTTCGACCGCGACCTTCTTACCATCGAGCGGGATCTTCAGGTCGAGCCGCTCGAGAATGTGCTCGTAACAAGTGGGCCAACAGATGTCGGCCCCCAAGCTGAGGCCAATGTGCCGGGTGATGTCCTCTTGTGGCGCCACAATGGGAGCACCGTGTACCAGCGTCTGGTCTGGTGACAAGCCCACAAACGGGGCATCACTCATATGTCATCCACAGCGGGCCCGGGAAGAGCCAGCTCAGGCCCTCTCGGAGCCGGTCACGCCAGTTCTCCCAGTTGTGGCCGTCGCGGGCTTCGACGAAGCGAACCTCGAGGCCGATCCGCTGGAAGAAGGGCGCCATCGAGCGATTCTCGTAGATCAGTGACTCGTAGGTGCCGCAGCTCACGAAGGCGCGCTCGGAGGGCCTTCCAGGCTTGGCGCGGAAGGCGTTGATGAAGCTGACCACCGGATCGAACTCCCGACTCCGATGGTGGGGGCCGATGTCGGTGAAGGCAAAGGAACCCGACTGCAGCAGCATGCGTCCATAGAACCCGGGGTAGCGCCAGGCGGTGTAGAGCGAAGCCACCGCCCCGAAGCTCGCCCCTACGATGCCGCGAGCATCAGGTCGTCGGATGATGGGCAGCTTGGCCTCGAGGTGAGGCACGAGCTCCTCGGTGAGGTGACGCGCGTGACGAGGATCGCCGGGATACTCGACGAGGCGATCTTCGGGATTGGAGAGCGCAGCGATGAGGGGTGGGATCTCGAGCCGGTCGATCAGGTTGTCGAGCACGACCTTGAGGTTCGCGTAATCGACGTAGTCGCTGCCATCGTGCACCACGAGGAGCGGGTAGCGCCCGCTCTTGCGATACCGTGCCGGCAGGTACAGCGGGACGAGCCGCTCTCCTCCGAAGGCGTGGCTCTTGATGCGGATCGCGTCGAGTGTGCCTTCGCGGGTGCCCTCCTGCGGCAAGGTCCAATCTGGTCTTTGGTACCCGACCCCATGGCACACCGAGTTGGCGCCAAACGGGTCGTGAGCTCGACGCGGGTTGAGCGGGTCGAGCATCCAGTGGCCGCGTCCGTCTTTGACGACCTCGATCTTGTATTCGACCCGCGAGTTCTCGGGCAGCTCGACTTCCCGGTACCAGAGGTCGGTGTCTGCAATTCGGTCGAACGGCTGATGCCCCGGGAGACCGAAGATCCAGTGGCGAAGGTGAACCTGCTCGGCCGAGCCGTAGTAGATGAAGGTGACGCGGTCGTCGGAGACGAGCGGCACCCCATGCTCCCGCGCGAACCCCAAGACGCGTTCTCGACTGAGCGGGCCGGCCGCGAGCTCCCGCACACGTGGGTCGTGCACATCCTGGTTCATGACGTTGCCTCCGCATCCCAGGGCGCAATGCCATCTCGTGTGAGTTGACGTACCCCGGGACCTGGCGCCCAGCGCGGCGGGGTCCAATCGACGCGAACCTCAGGATCGAGGGCGACAGACCGAAGCTCGAAGAAGCGGCGCGCAAAAAGACCGACGCGGGTGTCGTCGTCGAGGGCGAGGCGGTGGCTCGCGTGCGGGAGAGGCAGCACCCCGTTGCAGAGCGCGAGGCCACGGTCGAGCACCTCTGCGTGGCCACGCCCTTGAGGCGGCGCGTCGTGGAAGAGGACGATGCGGTCACTCACCGCCATGGCGCCCGCCGACCACGCGATGACCGGCTTGTGGTGAAGAATGGGCGCGAGCTCGAACAGCCGCAGGCGATTGAGCAGAACCGCAACGTGGCCTCCGGCGATGAACACCGCCTCCGTGTCGTGGATCCGCTGGGCGATGGCCTCTCGTCGACGGGCGAGGGCCTCTCGGGACAGGGGCCGGTAGCGGGTGTCGTGCTGGGCGCGGATTTCCCCCACCCTCGCGAGGTGGTGCCGATCGATGCTGCGCACCATCTCGAGCGCCGACTCTCGCTCGGGACCGATGAGCGCCTCGTCTTTTCCCTCGGTGCGCATGAGCCGATAGGCGGCGTCCATGGCGTGGTCGAGGCGCATTCGGTAGAGGTCTTGCAGCTCGCGGAGCTGCGTCTGGCGGGCCCGGATCGCGAGGTGGAGCTCCTTGTCCTCCCGGTACAGCGCGTTGGCCTGGTCGTAGATCGCGAGGTTCACCGCCTCGCCGCCGATGGCCTCGCGAAGCTCTTCGTCTTCGCCCTCGCGCTCCTGCCACCCGGCCGTGATGAGGGCAAACGGGCCCTTCAGGCCGAACTCGCTCACCACATCGCCCACCGTGGGCGTGAAGCGCTGCGGTCCGAGGAGGATCACCCGCGGGGTCATCGGGCGAACATCCCCCGTTGGCATCACCTTTTCAAGCGCGGTTTGCGTCCTCCCCGCAGGTCGACAATCCTCGACCGCATGGTGCGGCTGAAGCGCGGGTGTGTCGTCCTCGGTTTTCTCGGGCTCGGAGGGGCGGCCCTCGACTGCGGTGGAGAAGCGGTCATCGACCCTCCTCTAGGAAGCGGTGGTGCGACCAGCAGCTCGAACGGCAACACGAGCAGCAACATGAGCTCGTCGACGCTGATGACCGCCCCCTCCAGCACGACCGTGGGGCCGCAGACCGACTGCGAGGTCGCATGCTCCGCCATCTACGACTGTGGGGCTGAAGACGGACGTTGCCCGGGATTCGACGGCACCCCGAGCGACCGCGACGCCTTCCTTCAGGGTCCCTCGGGCAATGACGGGTGTGTGGCAACCTGCGACGCCAACCCACTCGTCATCAGCCTCGTCAACCCCGACGACTGCGACACCACCATCGACAACCTCAAAGCCGCGAGCGCCGACTTCGCCGACAGTTGCGACGACGGCAACTGAGCTCACTGGCGGAGGAGCTGGTCTCGACACGCGTCGAGCGCCTCACGCTGGGGCTCGACGACCGGGGGGATGGCCACCCCGTCACGGCCTGAGACGTCGGCGTCGGTGCTGCCCTCGGCCCCCCAGAAGACTTGCGAGACCGGCCCCACGACGCCGTCGACGTCGACCAGCGTGGGCTCGGTGCCCGCGCGGTGGTCTCCGAGCAAGTAGACCTGCCCTTCGGGCACGCCTTCTTCCTTCACGTCGATGCCGCCGTCCACGGGCTCGGCCACGAAGTGGAGTCGTCCCCCCTGGCGCTCGAGGAAGACCCTACGACGACCCGGGGCGAGCTCGAGAAGTCCGACCTCGCAGCGGGCGAGCTCGGTCCCGTCGACGACGACGCGCCCCTTGCGGAGCTCTACCCGCTGACCGGCTTTGGCGATGACCCGGCCGACGACGGTCTCGTCGTCCCGGTAGACCACGATGTCACCCGCTTCGACCGGCGCGGTCCGATCGACGAAGAAGCGGTCACCGAGCTTCAGGGTTGGGGCCATCGCCGTCGAGGGCATGGCGGCCGCGTCGACCACGCGGTCTCGCACGAGTCGCATGCCGGCCGAGCCCATCAAGTAGAGAAGCGCCCCGAGCCCAAAGACCAGGCCCCATGAGCCGCGAACCTCGGACTTCCGCACCAAGCGCAGGACATCGAAGATCGCGAAGGCACGGCCGAGCACGACCATGGTCGCCACCCCGGTAAACAGCAGCTGCGAGGAGCTCCACAGGGTCGCGAGACAGCTGAGCACACCCACCTGATAGATGACGTGCACGATCACCCCGCGAAGTACGTGCCCGGCATGGACATGCCCGATGCCAGGCATGATGAGGGAGAAGACGATGGCCGCAGTGCGGCTGGGGGGCGTGGCGTCGGACATGGCGGGGCCGTGCCCCTGTCTTAGTGCCTTCGGCTCAAGAAGCCATCGCCTCTTCGAGACCTACCGTGCGGTTGTGCCGCAACCAGTAGGCCCGCGCGCAGCTCAGCATCTCCTGCATCGCCACGGCGTCCACGGGCTTGACGAGATATCCGTTGGCCCGACGCCCGTAGGCCCCCACCACGTCGCGCTCTGCGGCAGAGGTGGTGAGCACTACGATGGGGATCGTCTGGGTGTTGGACGCGGTCTTCGCCCGCTCGAGGACCTCGAAGCCGTCGCAGCGCGGCAACCGCAGATCGAGAAAGACCAGCTGGGGGCGCGGGCTTCGTGATGGGTCGGCGTAGGGCCCACGCCGGAAGAGGTAGTCGAGGGCTTCGTGTCCGTCGGTCACGTGACGGATGTCGAAATCGACGTCGCCAGCCGTGAGGCAACGCTGGATGAGTCGGGCGTGAGACGGATCGTCCTCGACCATGAGGAGAACCGGACGTTCAGCTGACTCACTCACTAAGAACCTCCCGCAGAGCGGAGGAGAGCTGCTGAATGTCGTACGGCTTGACGAGTACACGTCTCACGCCGTTGCCCCCCGCCTTGACTCGAGCAGCATACCCCGTCGTGAGCAGGATGGGGACGTCACTTCTCGTCGCGTGGAGCTCCGCGGCGAAGTCGACCCCGTTCATGGCCGGCATCGACAGGTCGGTGACGACCGCATCGAAGGCGCTCGGGTCGGCCTTGAAGTGCATCAGGGCGTCTACGGGTGACCGGAAGGTCGTCACCCGATAGCCGAAGCGCGCGAGCATCTCCTGCGCCACCCGAACCACCATCGGCTCGTCGTCGACGAAGAGCACGTGCTCGCCCGAGCCGCCCCCCACCTGCGGGAGCGATGGCCGCGATGCCTTCTTGGGTGCGAGCCGGGGCAAATAGACGGTGAACGCCGTGCCTCGTCCCAGCTCGCTCTCGACGCGAATCGCGCCCCCATGCCCACGTACGATGCCGTGCACGACGGCGAGGCCGAGCCCCGTGCCCGAGCCCGACGGTTTGGTGGTGAAGAAGGGCTCGAAGATGCGGTCGAGCGTGGCCGCGTCCATGCCCGACCCAGAGTCCTCGATCCGAATCCGCGCGTAGTCGCCGTCTTCGAGCTCGTGACTCGCACGCGTCTCGTCCGGCACAGGTCCCACATCGGTTCGCACGGTGAGGCGCCCACCCGTCGTCATGGCCTGCACCGCATTCGTGCAGAGGTTGACGATGACTTGGTGCAGCTGGGTGGTGTCGGCCTGGAGACGCAGCTCGGGGTCATCGTGCTCGACGTCGATCACCACCTCGAGGGGCGCGGAAACACGCACCAGCCGAAGCGCCTCGTCCACCACGTCCACGGCGCGGACCGGCCGCAGCTCTTGGGCTTGGTGACGGCTGAAAGCCAAGATCTGCATGACGAGCTCTCGTCCGCGCTGGGCCGCGTCCACCACCGACTGGAGGTCGCGACGTACCCCCCGCGTGGCCGGCGTCTCGTCGAACCCCGACATCGCGAGCTGGGTGAAGCCGAGGATCGCCTGGAGGATGTTGTTGAAGTCGTGGGCGACGCCGCCGGCGAGGGTACCGATCGTCTCCAGCCTTTGGGCTTGCTGAAGCTGCTGTTCGAGCGCGACCCGCTCCCGTTCGGCCTGGTGGCGGGACGTGATGTTGGAGGCGCTCACCACGAGGCCGCCCTCGGGCGCAGCCACTGGGGCGAGTCGCAGCTCGTGATGTTGGCCGCTCTCATTGGCGCCGAGCTGCACCGTGAAGCTCTCGATGGTCTCGCCCCGACGCAGCCGATCCATGGCCGCTTCGAGGGCAGGCCGAGCGTCGGCCCCGAAGACCCTGGCGAGCGGCTGACCCACGGCCGAGGTCTCGGCCCCGTGCAGCTCGCGGTTGTTGAACACCACCCTCCCCTCGGGATCGGTGAGGAGGATGACGTCGGGCGAGCTCTCGACCATCGACCGCCAGCGCGCCTCGGAAGTGGAGAGGGCCAGCTCTGCTTGGTGACGCTGATCGATGTTTCGCCAAGCGCGAAGACTCCGCTCGATCACGCGATCGAATTCCGTGAGCATCGCGTCCGACTTGACCACGTAGTCGAGGGCCCCCTTCTTCATCGCCTCGACCGCGACGTGCTCATCACCGTGGCTGGTCATGATGACGACCGGGAGCGGGCGGTGATCGTCAGCGAGGAGGTCGGTGCCGTGTCCGTCCGGCAAGCGCCAATCGACCACGACGAGCTGCACCTCTGCGCGCTGCGCCTCCGCTTCGGCGAGCGTGCTCACGAACCGGACGTCGTACGGGTGGCCCCGCAAGGCACGCCGGATGAGTGCGACGTGACCTTCGTCGTCCTCCACCACCATCACACGTGGCGCGCCTTCCCCCACCGGCTCGGTCACGATGCCATCGTGCCGTCGGGGTCGTGGGATGGCAAGATGGCCACGAGACGAGTGGCGCATGACGGATGATCTCGACCTCAGCGCGGCGGAGCTGCGCCGGGCCATGGACCACGCTGGCGTGGGCGTGTGGCACTTCGACCAGCGCACGCGAACCCTGCGGTGGACCGAACGCGTCGCCAACATGTTCGGTCTGACCCTCGCGACCTTCGACGGCCGCTTCAGCACCGTGCGCGACCGCGTCCATCCGGCCGACCTGGCGCGGTTCCAGCACACCCTCGACGAGGCCATGGCGGGGAGTGGCCGCTACCACATCCAGTATCGAGCCGTTCACCCGGATGGGACCGTGGTCTGGCACGACGGTCACGGCATGGTGGTGTTCGACGACGGGGAGCCCGTGGAGCTCTTCGGGATCGTCACCGACATAACCGTGCACAAGCGCGGCGAGGAGCGGCACCGTGCCATCGTCGAGGCGCTTCCCGGCGTGGGCTTCATCCTGGATGAGGATGGGCGCTACGTGGACTTCTTCGCCCATGACGACCGCCTCATGGTCGACGAACGTGAGCAGCTCTGGGGACAGCTCGTGCCGGAGATCCTACCCCCTGAGGAGGCCAAGCCCGTGATGGACACCATCTCCGCCGCCCTCGAAACGGGAGAGACGCAGAGCCTCGAGTATCCACTCAGGGTTCGCGGGGAGACGATCTGGTTCGAGGCGCGTATCGCCGCCCTGCCCAACCGCTATGCGCATCGACGCGCTGTGGTGTGGCTCGCTCACGACGTCACGACCCGCCACGAGACCACGATGCAGCGTGAGTTCGACCAGGCCAGGCTCACCGAGACCCAGCTCGTGGGTCGCGTCGGTTCGGTCTGGGTCGAGCTCGGCACCGACGAGGGGGTAGGTGCGACCGAGGGCTTCCACCGGATCGCGGGCACGACGGACGAGATCCTCGGTCAGACGCCTGAAGCGCTCATCACCCAGCTCATCGTGCCTCGAGACCAGGCGCGCGTGATGGCGCTGTTGCGCGAGGTCATCGAACACGGTGGGACCCAGGCCTTCGACTGCACGTTGCGGCGGCCCGACGACGAGCACCGGCGGGTGGTGTTTCGGGTGCGTCGACTCGATACGGAAGGCGGCTCCCGTCTGGTGGCGGCGCTCCAGGACGTGACGGATCGTTGGGAAGCCGAGGAGCGCTATCGAACCGTGGTCTCGGCCCTCGCCGAGGGGGTGGTGATGTACGCCCCGGACGGACGGGTGCTCGCGCGCAACGCCAGCGCCGAGCGCCTCCTGCTCGGCGACGGCACGACGCCCCGCATGCCCGACGCGGTTCATGCGACCTTCGTCGACGCGGTACCGAGGCGCGACGTCTCGCTCGAGCTCCCATCCCCCGATGGCCGCTCGCGATGGCTGTCGGTGTCCACCCAGCCCCTGCGTCTGCAGCCGGGGGCCCCCGCAGCAGTGGTCGCAACCTTCGAGGACGTGACCGAACGCCGCTTGGCGGCCGAGGAGCGCGAGCGCTTCATCCGCGCCCTGGAGCAGAAGAACGCCGAGCTCGAGCGCTTCGCCTATACTGTCTCGCACGACCTCAAGAGTCCGCTCGTCACCATTCGCGGCTTCCTCGGCATGCTGCGCGACGACCTCGCGAGCGGAGACCAAGAAGCGATCGAGGAGGACCTGGGCCAGATCGACAACGCCAGCGCCCGAATGAGTCGACTCCTCGCCGAGCTTCTCGAGCTCTCGCGCGTGGGTCGCATCGCGGGTCCCCCCGAAGCCGTAGACTTCGGCGAGGTCGTGAAAGAGGTCGTCGACGCCATGCGTCCGCGACTGGCGGAGCGAAAGATCGAGCTCGAGATCACCAGCCCCTTGCCCACGGTTCAAGGCGAGCGCCTACGGCTGGTGGAGGTCTGGCAGAACCTCATCGACAACGCCGCGCAGAACATGGGCGGCCAGGCGGTCCCGCGCATCGAGATCGGAATGCGCTCGGACGAGGCGCCGCCCGTCTTCTACGTGAGCGACAACGGCCGCGGGATCGCCGGCCAGTATCACGAGCGCATCTTCGGGCTCTTCGAGCGGCTCGATGGCTCCGGCGAGGGAACGGGCGTCGGCCTCGCATTGGTTCGCCGTATCATCGAGGTCCACGAGGGCCGGGTCTGGGTGGAGTCCGAAGGCGAAGGCCACGGCTCCACCTTCTGCTTCACGCTCGGAACACCGTCCGAGACAACCTAGCTGGACTTCTGGGCGAAGGCCCAAGGTTGCCGGCGGCGCAAGTCCGCCACCGATACCTCGCCTCTCGCGAGCTCGCCGGTCGCGGCGTCGGCGATGCGGTAGGCGAGGGTGGACCGAAAGAGCGGCTGTGATTCGACGAAGATGCAGCGGAGCTCTCCCGGCTCGAAGGCACATTGCTCCTGGATGGCCTTCAGCAGGCGCTCGTCGTGGAGGTGACCGTCGCCGAAGTTCCACCCCAGGGCGAGGCCGGCCACGAGCTCACCATCGAGCCACTCGTAGTCGCGTGGATCGTCCACAGCCCGCGGAACGAGCTCCGTGAGCGCGCGCCCAGCCAGATGCATGAGGCGGAAGGCGATGACCTTGCCCACGATGCCTTTCGTCGTCGTCGGGTCGTAGAAGCTCGCGAGCTGATCGTAGACGAAGGGCGACGACTTCTTCAGCCGGTCGAGCTTCTCGTAGGCCGAGCCGCGAAAGAGCCACACGCTGTAGGGCCAGTTGCCCGCGTAGTAGCGCATCGACAACAAGAACGAGATCCTCTCGGGCCAGAGGTTCCCCGCGAGGGGTAGCACCACGGCGAAGGTGAGGACGAAGGCCGCGAGGGCTGGCGTGGCGAAGAGCCCCGAGAGCGCGACGTCGGCCTCGGCGCCGAACAAGAAGAAGGCGGCGTAGACCACCATCACGTTCCATTCGATCGGCACGCCCATGGGCACGTTGCTCGTGATGTAGCCGTGGAGCATCAGCATCATCACGAGCCCCACCTTCGTGATGGTTCCACCCGAGCCGAGCACCAGGACGATGGGCACCCCGAGCTCGAGGGCGGTGCCCATGTGGCTCATGACGACGGCCAGGCGCGAGGGCGTCAGGTCGTTTGGATAGTCGACGTACATGCGCCGACGAAGCGCCTCGAAGCGCAGCGCGGGGCTGTTGCTCGTCATGACGCAGACCACCGAAGGGAAGTGGTGGTTGAGCTTGGACACCCCCGCCCAGGACCACAACGCCGCCTGGATGACCTTGGCGCCGGGCAACCAATCGGACGCGACGGCAAAGACGACGATGGTGACCCAGTAGTGCTCGGAGCGAGCGGCGAGGAAGATGGTCTTGTCGAGCAGTCCCAGCACCGGCACCAGCAGGGCGATGGGGTAGAAGAGCGACGGGTCGAGCTGCGACGCGACCCCGACGCGGACCAGCGCCACAAGAAGGCCGAGGTAGAGCAAGGCATCGATGGCCGTTCGTCGCGTGCCCCCGATGAGCGGGGCGCCGACGAAGAGCGGGAGCTTCGTCGTGCCCGGCCTCAGGAAGTGCAGCAACCCTCCAAAGGGCGGGAAGTACCGGCCGGTGAGCGGTCCACTTCCGCAGCCGAGGCCCAAGACCTCGAAGAGCATGCTGGCCACGATGGCCTTCTGAAACGCGACTGGCTTCAACCACCAGGTGGCCACGGTGGTCGGTCCCCCCAGCTCGGGCGTGAACGAGCAGAAGAGAAGCCAAAGCCCTACGTAGAGCGCGACCTTCAGAACATAGGCGACGAAGATGGCGGGCGGAGTCCCATAGCCCTGCAGCGCCCAGGCGCGGCACACGGCCTGGCTCTTGGGCCGGATCGGCTGCTCGAGCCACGCTTCGACGTCGTACGGCGGAGGAACCGGGTCGAGAAGCCCCATATGCGCCTCGGAAGCATACCGGATCCGGGTGCGCGGCACCTCATGACCGGGTTAACCTCGACGCATGGCGCATCAGCCACCAGGTGGCCAGGGAGGCGGAGGCTGGCGCGGCTCCGATTGGCGGCAGCCACAAGCCGGGCCTCCGCCGGCCGCCCCCGGGTACCAGCAGCCTCAGGCGCAGGGCTACGGGCAAGCACCGCAGCAAGGCTGGGGACCACCTCCGCAGCAACAAGGCTACGGACAGCAACCTCAGCAGGGCTACGGACAGCACCCGCAGCAGGGCTACGGACACCAACCTCAGCAGGGCTACGGACAGCAGGGCTACGGTCAACAAGCCTACGGGCAACAAGGGGCCTACCGGCAGGCACCACCCCAGATGCCCAAGCCGCCCGAGCCCGAGGCGATGATGGTGGTCCCGTCGCCCGTGGGCCCTCACTGGCCGCTGGATCCGGGACTCCTCTTCGCCTTGCCCCACCGTAGCGCCGAAGCCGCCGCGACCCCGGCGCACGCCGAGATGCAGCTCTCGATCCAGGGCGCCGTACCGCACGTCCTGGGCGAGGTCGCCCGCCTTCACGCCCTCGACAAAGAAGCGGAGGCGGGGCGCAAACGCCTGCGCAACATCTGCATCGCGCTCGGCGTCGTCGGCTTCCTCACGTGGATCTTCTTCATCGGGGTGGCGATCGTCATCGCCGCCTTCGTCCTGTGGTTCGTACGCAAGGGGAAGTACGACAAGGCCGACATCGACGACCGTCAGCTCGAGCTCATCAGCAGCACCCTCGTCACCTTCGCGGGCGAGCTGAAGACCAATCGACCCGCCAAGGTCATCGCCGACTTCCGCGGGGCCGACAAACAGCCCGCACTCTCGCACCATCAAACCGGGACGGGGCTGTTCGAGATGGAGCAGAACCAATTCGCGTACCAGCACCACTGGTGTCTGATGCGCTTCGTGCTCGCCGATGGGGTCGCCGTCGCAGTGGACGTCGAGACCAAGCTCAAGCGCAAGACGAAGCAGAAGCGAAAGTACACCAAGAAGAAGGACATCATCGTCCACGAAGTCCAAGTTCGGCTGCAGCCCCCCAAGGGAAAGAGCTTCGGCGTCCACCAGCAGGGACATCCCAACCCCCATGCCCTTCCCGGGCTGCAACTCAAGCGCGCCCTCATCAAACCCAAGCAGGCGACCTTCGTCTTCCGCACGCCGCCGTCGCGCCGCGTCTGCGGTCGGGGTGGTTGGTCCTGGTTCGACCCCAACGGCCAGCTCGAGTCGACCGAGCTCGTGGGCGCGATCATCTACGCGTACCGCACAGCGGCGCGCGTGAGGAAAGCCTTCACCGCAGCCTGATGAATGAGCGATGATCCCGTGAAGGCACATGGGACCGCATCATCCGATCGACGAGGCTCTACTCGCTCGCCTTCCCACCGATGAGAGCGTGGCCGGGGACGAAGCCTACAAACCCTCAGGGGCCAAGACGAGGCTCGTTCAAGAAGGCGCCGTACCCGAGCTCCTCGAGGCGCTGGCCAAGCTCGAGGCGCGTGACAACCGCGCCGAGACCATGGCGCCCATCATGACGGGGGTCGGCATCATCGCCTTCATCGCCGCCTTCGTGGTCGGCTTCATGGCGCAGAACGTCTCGGCCGGGATCGTGCTGGCCATCGTGGGCATCTTCGGGCTCGTCGCAGCGTGGGCCTACCGCACCGAAGACGTGAGCGACCGACAGCTCGCGGCCATCTGCACCGTACTTTCTACCTTCGCCCCCGAGCTGAGGGGAAACCGCCCCGTGAGCCTGCTCGCCGACTTCACGGGGCTCGAGAAGACCCCCGCCACCAAGGACGGAGCGCGAAAGATCTACCGCCACGCGTGGCTCCGACTCGAGCTTCCGCTCGCCGACGGCACCATGGCGCGCGTGCAAGCCACCTCGTCGCTCAAACGAAAGAGCCGCGCCAAGCGCAAGTACACCAAGCACAAGGACCAGGTGAGCGAAGAGCTCACCGTCCACCTCATCCCTCCGAAGGGCAAGACGCTCTCGGCCCAACAGAAGGTCCCCCGCCCCAAGCTCGCAGGGCTCAACCTCGTGCGCGCTCAGGTGAAGCCACGTCAGGCCATCTTCATCTTCCGCAGCCGCGCACCACTTCGTCGCATCCACGGGCGGGGCGGCTGGTCCCTCGCGCACGGAGGCGACCTGCTCGACGGCCACAAGGTGGTGGCGGCCCTCATCCAGAGTTACAAGGCCACGGCCACCGCCAATCGAGGAGCCGCATGAAAACCCTTCGTCAGATTCTCCTGCTCACCCTCTGCTGTTTCGCGCTCGCATGCGGCAAAGGTGGGGGTGAGACGAACGCCGAGCCCTCCACGTCCGACGGCAACGAGCCGGCACCGAAGTCAGTCCCTGCCGCAAAGGGTCAGGGCCTCGCGGGTAGCACCATCACCATCGATGGCGAGGAGCACACCTTCAAGAGCAAGGACGGCGGCTACAAGACCTCGGCGGGCCTGAAGTTCAAGGTCCAGGCCGACCGGGTCAAGGTGAAGGGCGCCGACGACAAAGAGCTCTGCAAGATCAAGAAGAAGGACGACGGCTTCAAGCTCTACCGCGACGGCGGAGAAGAAGCGGTCCTCAAGGGCAAGCGCCGAGGTGACGGCTTCAAGCTGATGAAGAAGCCCTCGGACGAGGAGCTCGGCACGGTCGAAAAGGGCGGCGGCACCCTCGGAGGCGAAGAAGTCACCGTGGCCGGCGGCGAAGTAAAACGCGGCGACAAGACGGTGGCGAAGGTCGGGGCGGGACTGCCAGCCACGACCGCCGCCATTCTCGCGGCCACCGAGCTGTCGAAAGCCGAGCGCCTCGGCATCGTGGTGTACCTGCTCGAGGTCGAGAAGTGAGTCGTTGCCGGGAGACGGCGGGCATCCTCTTCCAACGCAAGTGCGCCGCCCCTGCAGTCGGCACCTGCTCACAATGCAAGAAGCCCATCTGCCAGGCCCACGGGCGCAACTACTGGCAGTCGGTCGCCTGCGTGACGTGCCTGCGCGAGCTCATCAAGAAACAACCGCAGCAGAAGCAGAGCCAGGCTCACCTGCGCGACGACCCCTACTTCTACTGGTACTACGTCGACGACCATTGGAACGATGAGCCCTACGGCTACGACGACTACCGACTGTTCGACGACGACGGCGGGGACTTCGGCGCCGACGATTACGGCGGATGGGAGGGGACCTGACCGAGGTCCTCGTCTACGCCCTCGGAGGAGGTCACGGGCACGCCGTGCGGGGGGCGGGTGTCGCCGCTGCCCTCGCGAAACGGAGGAAGGATGTCGACCTTCTCGTGCCCGCGACGCACCTCGATCTAGCGAGGCAGCTCGCCCCTGAAGTACCCGTGCTCGGAATGGCTCCTCCCGACGGGCCCACCCTGCCCACCGAGGTCGCGGAGCGAATCGAGCACGCGCAGACTCTCGTCGTCGATACCTTCCCCGAGGGGGTCCGCGGTGAGTTGTCGGGCACGAAGACGCAGCGGCTCGCGCTCCTCCGGTTGCGACGGGACGCCGAGCACCCTCGTTTTCGCGATGGGCTCGCCGCTTGCAATGCAGCGTTGGACCTGGAGCCGCAGCTCCAATGGCTCGACCTGGACGTCGACCGGCTCGCCCCGGTCGCTCGAACCATGGCGTCGGGCGACGACGACGGCTCGGTGTGCCTGCTCGACGGCGGGGACGAGGCCCTCGCTCAGCTCTTCGACAAGCTTGGGCGCCGTCTTCACGCGGTGGGTCTGCCCGTGAGGCGACGCTCAGCCTCGGGCCCTCTGCTCGCGTTCACCTCACGACCGCGCGTCGTCGTCGGACCCGCGGGCTACAACCTCACCTACGAGCTGGCAGCGGCCGGGATCCACCATCTCGCCATTCCACGCCGCCGCCCCTATGACGACCAGACGCGACGTGCCCGCGCGGTGGCCGAGGTCTTCACGCGGCCCGAAGCGCTGGAAGGTCGCGTGCTCGAGCTCTGCCTGCGACCAGCGCCCCGTCTTTCAGTCGACATGGCGACCTACGACGACGTCGCTTCGTGGATCGTCGAGAAGTCTCAGGCTCATAGCCCGTCGTAGACCGCCGCCAGAGCCCGACGACGATGGGCCCAGGTCGCTCTTTGGGTGACCACGCCCCGTGCCCGCCGTCCCAGCTCGTGGCGCAGCTCGGGCTCGGTGGCCAGGCGCACGATCTGCTCGGCGAGGCGGTTCGGTTTGGGCGTGTGTACGGTGAGGGCCGTCTCGTCGGGGGTCACGATCTCCCTCACGCAGTCGAGGTCGGTGGTGACGATGGCCCTCTCTGCGGCCATGTACTCGAAGAGCTTGATGGGGCTGCACCCTTGCACCCGATTGCGCACGTCGCGCCGCAAGGGGGCCACACAGATGTCGGCCTGCTGCACGTGGTCCACCAGCTCCTCCGGCGCCAGCGCCCCGGTGAGCTCGACGGCATCGGTGATCTTCAAGCGCCGCAACATGCGCTCGACCTGCTTGCGGCGCCGTCGCGACGCATGGCCCGCCACTGTGAGCGTCAGGGGTAGCTCTCCCCGTGCGCGTCGGAGCGCCATGAAAAGCTCCGCGACGCCCTGCCAGGCGGAGAGGGTCCCCGCGTAGAGCACCCGCGTGCCGGTGCCTTCGTGCGGGCGACCGGGTCGCCACACCTTGGGGTTGGCCCCATTGGGAATGACCGCGGCTGGCGTCGTCTGAGGAAGCCCCCGCTCGTGGAGGAAGCCCAGCGTATGGTGGCTTTGGGTCACGACCTGGGATGCTCGACCGAGAAGGTCTGCCTCCATGCGTCGTAGCCGCGCTTCGAAGGGCTGGGCGCGACCCACCGCGGGGTAGTGATAGTGCAGCTCCACCGATGGCAGGCCATTGACCTCGAACACGAAAGGCAATTCGCGGCGCTCGGCCTCGTCGGCCGCCGCCTGGCCCTCGAAGATCCCACGCACGTGAACCACGTCGGGGGCGAGCGTGCGAAGCCGACGCGCCACTTGGCCCCGAAAGGAGAGCGCGCGCTCGAGGTAGTTGTCGGCGTGGGCCCGCAGCGGGTGGAGCGTGATGCGGGGATCGACGTGCGCCCTCGGCTCATTGGAGCGCGGGGGCAGGGTCAGTAGCTGCACATCCCACCCCGCGTCGGCGAGGGCCGTCGTCATCTGGGTGATGCGACGGCCCGCCCCCTTGCGATTGGGAAAGGCCTCGAAGGCCGCGAAGGCGACGCGACCAGGCTTCAAGCCTCAGCCCGCAATGTGCTCGTCGACCATGTCGAGGCCACGGTCGACGATCTCGAAGGCCTGCTTCAGCTCGGCTTCGTTGATGCAGAGGGGCGGGTTGCACATGAAGCTGCCCCAGCGAATGAAGGTGAAGAGGCCGTTGTCGCGGAAGAATTGGCCGAGCTTGCCCATCACGGGCGGCGTCTCGTTGTACTTTGCGATGCGATTCCCCTTCGCGTCCTGCAGGTCGATCATGCCGAAGAGTCCGATCTGGCGGCCTTCGCGGAAGCAGGGGTGCTTGGCCTTCAGGCGGTCCATCTCGGCGCGCATCACCTCACCCATTCGGGCTGCGTTTTCGACGAGACCTTCGCCCACCAAGACGTCGACGGTGGCCAGGGCCACCTCCATCGCGAACGCGTGGGAATTGTAGGTGAGTCCGCCCCAGAAGACGTTCTCGCGGAAGTGGTTGGCGATGGGGTCACTCACGGCCACCGCCCCGAGCGGCACATAGGAGCTGGTGAGCCCCTTGGCCATGGTGAGGATGTCCGGAACGATCGGGCCGTGCTCGCAGGCGAAGAGCTTGCCCGTGCGTCCCCAGCCCGCCATCACCTCGTCGGCGACGAGCAAAATGTCGTACTTGGTCAGCAGCTCACGCAGGCCCACGAGGTAACCCTGGGGCGGAGGCAAGATGCCATTCGTGCCCGTCACAGGCTCGATGAACATCGCGGCAATGGTGTGGGGCCCTTCGTACTGAATGACCTCCTCGAGGTAGCGGAGGTTGTTGGCCGTGATCTCCTCTTCGCTCTGACCGAAGCTGTACTCGTAGGGCCAGGGATCCATGACCCGCACCACCCCCGGCATGCCGGGCTCATTGGCGAGCCGTCGCGGATCGCCGGTGAGCTGCATGCAGGCGTTGGTGGCGCCGTGGTAGCTGCGGTAGCGCGAGATGACCTTCTGCCGGCCCGTGTACTGCTTGGCCAGCTTGAGCGCGTTCTCGTTCGCCTCGGCGCCACCCAGGGTGAAGAAGAAGGTGTTGAGGTCTCCTGGCGTGAGCTCGGCCAGACGCATGCTGAGCTTGGCGCGTGCTTTGGTCGCCGTGCCCGGGAAGGCGTAGATGAGTCCCTCAGCCGCCTTCTTCATCGCCTCGACCACCTTGGGGTGGCTGTGACCGATGTTGACGCTCATGAGCTGACTGTTGAAGTCGAGCCACTTCTGGCCCTCGGGACCATGGAGCCAGATCCCCTCGGCTCGCTCCACCGGCATGGGGTCGACCTTGCCGGTGGCGGCCCAGGTGTAGAGCGTGTGCTCTAGGCAGGCCGAGATCATCTCTTGCTGATTCATATCGCCTCCCTCAGGACATCCAGGCTCAGGACATCCAGTTCTGGTCCTTCTGCAGCGCCCACTTGGTGGTCACCTTGCGAACCGCGGTCCAGAAGCGGTAGCCGTCCCAACCGGTGATGTTGCCCTGTCCGAACTTGCTGTCGTTCCAACCGCCGAAACCGAAAGGCTCGCGAGGAACGGGCACGCCGACGTTCACGCCACACATGCCCGCCGACACCTTGCCCATTACGTGGCGCGCGATGTCGCCGCTGGTCGTGTAGACGCTGGAGGCGTTGCCGTAGGGGCTCTTGTTCTCGAGCTCGATCGCCTCGCCGATGTTCTTCACGCGCACGATGCTGAGCACGGGCCCGAAGATCTCGTCGGACCACGCCGGCATGGTCGCGTCGACGCCGTCGAGCACGGTGGGCCCGACCCAGTAGCCGCCCGCGTCTCCCGCCTTGCCGCGACCGTCGACGCGGACCTTCACGCCCTTCTTCTCGGCATCGTCGATGTAGCCCACGATGCGCTTCTGGGCCGCCTCGCTGGTGATGGCACCGAGGTCCTTGCCGACTTCGATCTTGCTGGCGCGCTCGGCGATGGCGTCGATGATGTGGTCGACCTCGCCCACGGCCACCATGACGCTCGCCGCCATGCAGCGCTGGCCGGCGCAACCGGTGAAGGAGGCCACCACGTTGTCGGCGGTGAGCTCGAGGTCGGCGTCGGGCACGACGATGAGGTGGTTCTTCGCCCCGCCGAGGCAGAGGGCGCGCTTGCCGCTCTGGGCCGCGCGGCCGTAGACGAGCTTCGCCACCGGCGTGGAGCCGACGAAAGCGAGCGCCTTGATCTCGGGGTGGTCGCAAAGCGCCTCCACCACGTCCTTGCCGCCATTGACGACGTTGAAGATCCCGGGGGGAAGGCCGGCTTCGGTGAGCAGCTCGGCGAGCCGTACCACACTGAGAGGCACCTGCTCGCTCGGCTTGAGGATGAAGGCGTTACCGCCCACCAGGGCCTGCGGGAGCATCCACAGCGGGACCATGTTCGGGAAGTTGAAAGGCGTGACGCCGGCCACGATCCCGAGCGGTTCGTAGACGATCTGGCAGTTGACCCCGCGGCTCACGTCGAGCTGGTCCCCCGCGGCCAGGTTGGGAAGTGAGCAGCCGTACTCGACGCACTCGATCCCCTTCAGCACCTCGGCCTTCGACTCGTCGTAGGTCTTGCCGTTCTCGTGGCTGACCAACCAGGTCAGCTCCTCGAGGTGCTGGTGCATGCGCTCGCGCAGACCGTAGAAGACCTGAGCTCGCTCGCGCAGGGGTAGGTCACGCCAGGCGGCCAGGGCGCCGCGGGCAGCCGCGACGGCCGCGTCGACCTCTTCGGTCCCACACATGGGGACCGTCGACATGGCCTTGCCGTGGCGGGGGTTGATGACCTCGATACGCTCGCGGCCCTTGGGCTCGATCCACTCCCCGCCGATGAAGTTCTGGGCGGGGGGAAACTCGGTGAATGCGTAGGACTTGGCTTCGAATTGCGGCATGGAAACGATCACTCCTGGGCGGTGACGGCACTGGGGTCGGTGGACGGGTTCGGGAGCACGCGCATCAATAGCGCGTAGACGGCCCCCGCGACGCCGAAACCGACGAACCAGGCGTAGGTGTACATGGTGTCGAAGATCGCGGGCACGGCGTCGACGAGCTTGGCCTGGTGGGCAAAGCCGGGGAGCGTGGGTACCAGCGAGAGACAGAAGGCGATGATGGCGGGCACGTTGAAGCCGCCGGCGTAGAAGTAGGGACCGCGCTTGCGGTAGAGGCCGTCGAGGTCGAGCTCGGTTTTGCGCACGACGAAGTAGTCGACGATGAGGATGGCCCCCACCGGACCGAGCAGGGCCGAGACCCCTACGAGCCAGGTGAAGATGTAGCCGTTGGGGTCCTCCAGGAGCTTCCACGGCATGATGACGATGCCGAGGGCAGCCGTGATGTAGCCGCCGATCTGGAAGGTGACCTTCTGCGGAGCCACGTTGATCATGGCATTGGCCGGCGAGACCACGTTGGCGGCGATGTTCGTGGAGAGCGTCGCAATGGTGAGGGCGAAGAGCGAGATGACGACGCTGAAGCCGCCTCCCATCTTGCCGAGCAGCACCGTGGGATCCCAGATGGGCTCCCCGAAGATGACCGCGGTCGCGCTCGTGACCGCCACCCCGATGAAGGCGAAGAGGGTCATGGTCGTCGGCAAGCCGATGGCCTGACCGAGCACCTGGTCCCGTTGGCTCTTCGCGTAGCGGGTGAAGTCGGGAATGTTGAGCGAGAGCGTGGCCCAGAAGCCCACCATGCCGGTGAGCGACGGGAAGAAGACGCTCCAGAACTGCCCCTCTTTGGGGCCACCCGCGGCGAACTGGCTGGGCGTGGAGAGCATGGTGCCGAAACCACCGGCCTTCACGTAGGCCCAGGCCAACAGGGCGAGCCCCATGACGATGAGGAACGGCGCGGCCCAGGTCTCGAGGACGCGAATCGACTCGACGCCCTTGTAGATGACCACCACCTGCAGCGCCCAGAAGAACAGGAAGCAGATGGTCTCCCAGAGGTTGATCCCCAGCACGGGGAGGTCGGCCCCGCCGAGGGAGAGGCCGGGGATGGCGTTGAGCAGCTGGTAGATGGCCGCGCCACCGACCCAGGTCTGGATGCCGAACCAGCCGCAGGCGATGGCCGCACGCACCAGCGAAGGAATGTGCGCCCCATGGATGCCGAAGCTCGCCCGGGCGAGCACGGGGAACGGCACCCCGTACTTCGTGCCCGGGTGTCCGTTGAGGATCATGGGCAGCAGAACGATGACGTTGCCGAGCATGACCGTCATGACGGCCTCGCCCCAGCTCATACCCTGCTTGATGAGCCCACCGGCGAGCATGTAGCTCGGTACACAGACCACCATGCCCACCCAGAGGCTCGCCATGTTCCAGATGGACCAATGGCGCTCCTCGGCGGAGGCGGGCTTGATGTCGTCGTTGATGAGACCCGGATCCGGATCCCGGACCGTCGTGGACGGAGTCGTCAACGTGACCTCTAGCTCTTCTCGACCTCGGGCCGCACGCGCTCGACCTTGGTGGGCTCAGCGAGACGGTTCGTCGTCTTCTGGGCCGACCAGTAGGGCGCGAAGCAGGGACGGTCGACGTACCGGCCGGCGCCTTCCTCGGCGGAGAGCTTGCCGTCGTGCCACACGACCTTGCCTCGGCTGAGGGTGGTACGGGCCACCCCCGTGACCTCCATGCCCTCGAAGATGTTGAAATCGATCTTCTGGTGATGGGTCTTGGCGCTGATGGTGCGGGAGACCTTGGGGTCCCAGACCACCACGTCGGCGTCGGCGCCGGCGGCGATGGTGCCCTTGCGAGGGAAGATGTTGAAGATCTTGGCCGCGTTGGTGCTGGTGACGGCCACGAACTCACTCGGCGTGAGGCGTCCCTTGTTGACGCCGTGGTGCCAGATGACACCCATGCGGTCCTCTACGCCGGCGGTGCCGTTGGGGATCTGGCGGAAGTCGTCGATGCCCATCTGTTTCTGCGGGGTGCAGAAGCAACAGTGGTCGGTGGCCGTGGTCTGGATCATGCCCGACTGGAGCGCACGCCAGAGCGCGTCCTGATGCTCCTTGGAGCGGAAGGGCGGGCTCATCACGTAGTGGGCCGCCTCGTTCCAGTCCTTCTTGCGGTAGACGCTGTCGTCGATGAGGAGGTGGCCGGCGAGGCACTCCCCGAAGACCCGCTGCCCTTCGAGCCGTGCTCGGGTGAGGGCCTCGAGCGCATCGATGCAGGACGTGTGCACGAGGTAGAGCGGCACTCCGAGGACCTCGGCAATGCGGATGGCGCGGTTGGCGGCCTCGCCCTCGACCTCGGGCGGGCGCGACAGCGGGTGCCCCTCGGGGCCGGTGATCCCGCGCTCGAAGATCTCCTTCTGGAGGCGGAAGACGAGCTCGCCGTTTTCGGCGTGCACGGTGCACAGGGCGCCGAGCTCGCGGGCACGGGTGAAGCTGTTCACCAGCACCTCGTCGTCGCACATGATGGCGCCCTTGTAGGCCATGAAGTGCTTGAAGCTGTTGACGCCGCGCTCGGTGGCGAGCTTGCCCATGTCGGCGTGCACGCTGTCGTCCCACCAGGTGACGGCGACGTGGAAGGAGTAGTCGCCGGCGGACTTCTCCGCCCAGCCGCGCCACTTCTCGTAGGCGGCCATCAGTGGCTCCTGAGGGTTGGGGATCACGAAGTCGATGATCATCGTGTTCCCGCCTGCGAAGCCGGCCGCGGTGCCCGAGAAGAAGTCCTCGCTCGCCACGGTGCCCATGAAGGGCAACTGCATGTGCGTGTGGGGATCGATGCCGCCCGGCATCACGTAGCAGTCGGTGGCATCCACCTGCTCGGCGCCCGCGGGAACGTCGAGGTTCTCGCCGACGGCGACGATCTTGTCCCCCTCGATGAGCACGTCCGCGCGGAACTCACGCTCCGCCGTGACCACGGTTCCATTGACGATGTGCGTAGCCATGGCGCTCCCTCTCCCTCTGGTATCTGGTCGTCGTGGCCGACCCTGGACGCACGACGGGGAAGCAGACGCTGTAATCCGTCCACTCGACGGAGTAAACAGTTTTCCTACAACAACCCACATGGTAGCGTCCCACGCTTCGGGCGGGTCTGATGGGTTGTGACCGCCGAGGGGAGCTCTATGTCCAACGTGTCTGAGGAACGTTCTGAAACCGTCTTCGACGACTTCAAGCCCGCCTATACGGAGGCGCAGGCCAAGGTCGAAGCCAACCGCTGTCTGTACTGCCACGACGCCCCGTGCGTGCAGGCTTGTCCGACCTCGATCAACATCCCCGAGTTCATCCGGAAGATCGCGACCGACAACGTACGCGGGTCGGCGAAAACGATCTTCGACCAGAACATCCTCGGCATGAGCTGCGCGCGCGTCTGCCCCGTGGAGGTGCTCTGCGTGGGTGACTGCGTCTTCAACGAGATGGGCGTGCCGCCGATTCAGATCGGCAAGCTCCAGCGGTTCAGCACCGACCGCGCCTTCGACGAGAGCTGGACCTATTACGAGGCCGGTCCCGACACCGGAAAGTCGGTGGCGCTCGTCGGTGGTGGTCCGGCCTCGCTGGCCGCCGCCCACGAGCTGCGCCGCCTCGGTCACGCTTGCACCGTCTACGAGAAGCGCCCCGTGCTCGGCGGCCTCAACACGACCGGGGTCGCCCCCTACAAGATGAAGGCCGACCGTTCGGTGGAAGAGGTGCAGTGGCTGCTCTCCATCGGCGGCATCGAGGTGAAGACCGGGGTGAACATTCCCGACGACGTCGACTTCGCGGCGCTCGAGAAGCAGCACGACGCGGTCTTTCTCGGCCTCGGCCTCGGTCCCGACACCATCCTCGATCTGGCCGGCAAAGAGCTACCCGGTGTGCAGGGCGCGGTGGAGTTCATCGAGGGCATGAAGCTCGAGCAGCTCGACCTGAAAGACGTGAAGCGCGTGCTCGTCATCGGTGGCGGCAATACGGCCATCGATGCCGTGCGCGAAGCCATCGGGCTCGGCCTGCCCGAAGTGACCATGGTCTACCGCGGTCGCGAGGAGAAGATGAGCGGCTACCATCACGAGTGGGACGCGGCGAAGCAAGAAGGCGCTCTCGCCGCCTGGCAGACTCAGCCCGTAGGCTTCGCGCAAGAGGGCGGTCGCATCACTGGCGTGAAGTGCCAGAAGATGGACGACGACAAGAAGCTCATCGACGGCACCGAGCACGTGCTCGCGGCCGACCTGATCCTGCTCGCCATCGGGCAGAGCAAGCTCGCTCACCTCGTGGACGGACTCGACGGCATCGAGACCAAGTGGGGCCGTGTGGTGGTCGACGAGCATGGTGCGACCGGACGTCCCGGCTACTACGCTGGCGGCGATTGCATCAATGGCGGCAAAGAGGTGGTCAATGCGGCCGCCGATGGCAAGCGCGCTGCCCTCGCCATGCACGACTACCTCATGAACAAGGGAGGCTCCGATGCCTGATCTGACTTCGAACACCGCTGGCATCGTCTCCCCCAACCCCTTCTGGCTCGCCTCGGCCCCGCCGGCCAACTCGGGCGGCCAGGTGATGCGCGCTTTCGACGCGGGTTGGGGAGGCGCGGTATGGAAGACCCTCGGCCAGCCGATTCAGAACGTCTCGTCGCGCTTCGGCGCCGTGCGCTGGAAGGGCAACAACGGGGTCGGCTTCAACAACATCGAGCTCATCACCGACCGCCCGCTCGAGACCAACTTCCGTGAGATCACGGAGGTGAAGAAGAAGTACCCCAAACACGCCGTCATCGTCTCGCTCATGGTGGAGACGAAGGAGGAGTGGAAGGACATCATCAAGCGTTCGATCGACACCGGCGCCGATGGCCTCGAGCTCAACTTCGGCTGCCCCCACGGCATGTGCGAGCGCGGCATGGGTTCGGCCGTCGGTCAGGAGCCCAAGGTCAACCAGGAGATCACCTCCTGGGCCAAGGAGTACTCGAGCATTCCCGTGCTCGTGAAGCTCACCCCCAACGTGGGCGACATCGTGCCCCACGGCCTCGCGGCCCAGGCCGGCGGTGCGGATGGAGTGTCGCTCATCAACACCATCAAGAGCATCATCGGCGTCGACATCGACAACTTCGTCCCCGAGCCTCGCGTAGACGGTAAGTCGACCAATGGCGGCTACTGCGGCGCAGCGGTGCGCCCGATCGCACTGCACATGTGTGCGGCCCTCGCCCGTGACCCCCGCTTCACCGTCCCCATCAGCGGTATCGGCGGTGTGACCAACTGGCGCGATGCGGTCGAGTTCATTCTCCTCGGCTCGAGCAGCGTTCAGGTGTGCACCGAGGTCATGCTGCGGGGCTACCGCATCGTCGAAGACATGATCGAGGGGCTCGAGTCCTACATGCGCGAGCATTCCTTCGAGAAGCTCGACGACATGGTCGGCAAGGCCGTGCCCGCCTACAGCGAGTGGGGCAACCTCGACATGAACTACGAGACGGTCGCCAAGATCGACGCCGACAAGTGCATCGGCTGCCAGCTCTGTCTCGTGGCCTGTCACGACGGCGCCCACCAATGCATCCACCAGGCCGACGACGCCAAGGTGCGCGTGCCGGTGGTCGACGAGAGCGAATGCGTCGGCTGCAACCTGTGCCAAATCGTCTGCCCCGTGCCGGACTGCATCTCCATGGTCGAGGTCGACAACGGCTACAGCCCGGCCACGTGGAACGAGCACGTGGCAGGCACCGGCAAGCTCCGCCCCAAAAAGGGCGCGCACTGAGCGGCGTCGGCTCCCGGTCGGCCCTCGCTCTGGGTTGCCTCCGCCCCTGACGGGGCGAAGGGCGAAGGCAACCCGACGCGAGGACCTCACGCGGTCGCAACGCGCTCAGTCTTTCCCTCGGGGGGCTCTCCGAGCCCCCCGCCCCACTTCGCTTCGCTCGTGGGGCCCCACCCCCGAGACGCGCTTCGCGCGGCTGCCGCTGCTTCTTAGTGGCGCCTCGATCGCTCTTTGCACTCGAGAGCGAGGACGAGAGCGAGAGCGAGGACGAGGGCGAGGGCGAGGGCGAGAGCGAGGACGAGAGCGAGGACGAGAGCGAGGGCGAGGGCGAGGGCGAGAGCGAGGGCGAGGGCGAGGACGAGAGCGAGGACGAGAGCGAGGACGAGAGCGAGGACGAGTGTGCGGTTCTGCTTTGGGGGTGGGGGCGTGGGCTTGTTAGTCTGGGGGGGTGTACGACGTCGGGTCGCTCATCGAAGAGCCGGAGTTGCTCGAGCCGCTTCGGCGGGCCGTGGATGGCGAGGCTCCGGCCTTTCTGCGATCGGTGAAGGTGAAGCTGACGGCGCGGTGCAACCTGCGTTGTCAGATGTGTCGCTACGGCCGCGGGGAGAAGCCGCCCGAGCTTCCCACCGAGCGATGGCTCACCATCATCGACCAGCTGGCCGAGATGGGCTGCCGAAAGATCCATTGGTCGGGTGGTGAGGTCATGCTGCGGCGCGACCTCGAGCAACTCATTGCTCGCGCGCGAGAGCGCCGCATCAAGGTCACGCTCACGAGCAACCTCACCCTGCTCACGAAGGACCGAGCCAAGGCGCTCATGAAGCTACGGCCGAGTGGTTTGTCGACCTCGCTCGACGGCGCCCGCGCCAAAACCCACGACAAGATCCGCGGCATCGAGGGCAGCTTCAAACGCACCCTCACCGGCCTGCAGCGCCTCGCTCGGTACCGACGCGACCACCGCCCCCGCGTGCGGATCAACTTCGTGATGATGCGGGAGAACTTCCACGAATACCCCGACCTCATCGACATCGCGGCCGAGCACGGCGTCACCGACGTCATCCCCATGCCCGTCGACAGCAAGCGCACCGATCTTCGCCTGAGCAAGCAGCTCATCCTGCGGTACGAGGAAGAGGTCGCACCCGAGGTGGAGGCCCGTCGGCGCGCAGCGGGTTTACCCCTCGACACATGGCGCATTCACCCCTTCGGCACGAAGAAGCACGAGATCAAAGCCGCCGCCAAGGGGCTCTACGCTGGGGGCTACTACGAAGACCGCGCGTGCTTCGCGCCTTACCTGCACATGTTCGTGGCCTGGAACGGTGAGGTCTTCCTCTGCTGCATGACCAATGGCCGGATCGATCCGCTTGGGGATCTGTCGCGCCAGAGCGTGCAGGAGGTCTTCGCCGGCGATCGCTTTGCCGCCATTCGTCATCAGATGGCGCGCGAGCGCCTTCCCTCTTGCCACAAGTGCGACATGTACACCGACGAGAATCGACGCCTGGCCTCGGCACTGCCGCAGCCCACGCCGCTCGAGCCCGACGGCCCGCGACGTCTCCCCCTCATCGCGTGAGGCGCGCTGCCGCGTAGATGTCGGCCCAGGCGGCGTTCTCGTCGGCGGGGCGGTGACCGTCGCGCACGCGCGCCCGCGCGGCCCTTCCCCATGCGCGGCGCTCGTCTTCTGGAACGTCGAGCATCTCGCCGATGGCTTCCGGAAGACGGTCGAGGTCGCGCAGAGACAGCAGCGCCCCGCTCACACCGTGTTCGATGAGCTCGGGGTGACCGCCGACGTCGGTGGCCAGGATCGCGCATTCGGCAGCCATCGCTTCGAGCATCGCATTGGGCATGCCTTCGAAGAGAGAAGGAAAGACCATGACATCGCACAGCGCGAGGCGTTGGGACAGGCGCTCGGCGTCTTGGTCGAAACGAAGACGGTGAACCGCAGAAGCGGCCTCGGGTTCTGCGCGCTCGAAGGCTTCCCAGGCGGGCGCTGCGTCGTGGCGGACCCCACCGATGAGACACAAGGAGATGGGGCGCTGACGTCGCAGAGCGGCAAAGGCGGGAAGCAGGAACCGAAGCCCCTTCTTCTCACGCAGCTCACCGGAGAAGCCGATGACCGGGCCCTCACCCAAGCCGAGCGAGACCCGCAGGCTGTTGTCCGGGGTGCGGCGCACGAAGGCCTCCGTGTCGACGGCGTTGGGTACGAACCGAACCTCACGTCCGTAGAGCCGCCCCACCCTACCCGCCATTTCGCGGGTGACGGCGGTGACGACGGACGCCCGCTCGACCGCCAACGAGAGGCGCGGCAGCGACGCGCGGAAGAGCCCCCGGTCGACGTCGTTGCCACGCAGGCTGACCACGCTGGGCACCCCAGCAAAGGCCCCCGCCAGTGCGGCGACGTAGCCTGCCGAAGTGCCGTAGATCCCGTGCACGAGGTCGAGGTCATGAAGGTCCACCACGTCGGTCACGTGGGCGACGAAAGCTCGCCACTGCTCCTCGTCACGGTCGAGTCTTCCCACGGCATGCTCGACGAACCCGTCGCGCTCGACCGTGCGGCGGGCACCGGGACTGTGGTCGTCGACGGTCCTGATGATGTGCACCGTCTCGCCACGATCGGCGGCCATGCGCGCGATACGCTCGGTGGCACGGGCCAGCCCTCCCCGCTCAGGTGCGAGCCGCTCGGCCACGATGGCCACGCCACTCATGGATGCCTTCCCATCGGAACCGAGTCTTACGCGACCGGCTCGAGCAGGGCCAGCAGGGCGTCGGTGTCGAAGGGCTTGCGCAGCACCGGGATCAAACGCCGCTGAAAGGCGTGCAGGATGTCGGCCTCGGTGTACCCGGTCATGCCCAGGATGCGTGTGTCGCCGAGTCGTCCTTCCGTCGCATTGAGCACGTCGGCCCCGGTACCGTCGGGCAGCATGAGGTCGCAGATGAGCACGTCGGGCACGGCCGCGTCCAAGGCGACCAGCGCCTGCTCGACGGAACTCGCCGTTTCGACATGGTAGCCGGCTTGCCGAAGAACACGGGAGAGCGACCGGGCGAGCGCACCGTGATCTTCGACGATGAGCACCCGGCAGTGCGCGGGCACCGAGCCCCGCGGGGGCCGCGGGGCCGGAGGGGTGGGGTGCCCCGCGAAGTCCGCGAGGTGCTCGGACAATGCGCGCCCGCAGCGGATGGCCTCGCGCGCCGCTTGAGCCAGATCGACGGGGTCGTCGACGGCTCCTGCCAACAGCTGGAGCGCATTGTTGAGCTCGTGGTTCCACCCTGACACCATCGCGCGCACACCTGCCTCTTGCTCACCGAACAGCTCAGCCCCCGGCGTCCCGAGCTCGAGGAGACAGACCGACACCCGCTCGCTCTCCAACGAAGCGAGCAGGAGCTGATACACCCGCGCCCGCCACGTGATGGTGAACATCTGGCGCTGCCCGGGTTGCTGCGCCTCGCCACAGTCTCGAATCGCAGCCGCAATCTGCTGGCCGCGTCGTGGGATGCTGAGCACCTGGGCGAGCGTTGGCGCGTCCTTGGCCGACCAGCGGCCGTCGATCCAGCTCCCACGGTCGTCGATGATCCCCCACCACCCCGGCAGGCCGCTCGCCAGCTCGTCGAGAGACGGCGGCTCGTGCAGCTCGACGCGTACCTCGTGCGCGACCTTGCGGCCCCATCGCTCCGCGGTTTCGCGCTGAAGTGGCGACCAGGTGTGCGCGAGGCGACGCGCAAAGACCATCACAGCGTCCTGGGCTCCAGGTGAACCGACGGGGGTGTACAAACACGCCGCGAGGCCGTATCGACGGTGCGCGATCCTCGCCGTCCTCATGTCGGTGGATGCATCCGATACGAGCACGACCTGGCCCGTTTCGCGGGCCTGGAGGCACCCTTTGGACTCGCGGGCATCGATCGCGAACGTGAGCCGCCCTCCACCGAGCCGTCGGGTGGTGGCCTGACACAGCAGACGTTCACCATCGGTCGAAAAGGTGTGGACGCACGCGTAGTCGGCTCCGACCTCGAGGCGTGCATCCTCCAGCACCGCCGTCAGCCGCTGCCGTCGAATCAACGCAGCCGTTGCCGAAGCCATGTCTACCCTGCCGGGGACTAGAGCTACCACACGACTTCGACACCACAAACGAAAGGCGCCCCGAAACGAATTCCGGGGCACACTCATGCATCACGATGGATGCGTTGGACCCTCCCGAGTCGGGCGGGTGCTCTCTTGCGGTTAGCTGCTCACCAACCGCCGCGACCGCCGCCGCCGCCACGGCCGCCACGACCGCCACGGCCACCGCCGCCACCGCCGCCACCACCGAAGCCGCCGCGACCACCGCCGCCGCCACCGCCGCCACGGCCACGATCCTGGGCCGAGTCGACCCGGAGGGTGCGACCGTCGAGCTCGGCGCCATTCATGGCCTCCATCGCGGTGCTCGCCTCATCTTGGTTGGCGTAGGTCACGAACCCAAAACCGCGCGAACGGCCCGTCTCGCGATCGGTGATGACCTTTGCCTCACGCACGTCCCCGTAGGGCTGGAATGCGGCCAGCAGACCAGAATCATCCGTGTCCCAGGAAAGGCCACCTACAAACAGCTTATTCGACATCTCGTACTCTTTCTCTCGCTGGCCTCGGATACCCGAGGCACTCCGTCCGGTCACTGCACCGTGCCCGAGTGGCATCGATGCTCGCCGGCACATCTGTGTTCTTGCGCTCGCTGATTTCCGCTTCTTCGGTCAGCGACTCGCACTGGGTCCGCTGCGACGCCCTGTGCGTCCGCGACCCCGTCGCCCCCCACGCCCCCCGGCGCTTCGGTTGGTGGTGCTACCACGGCTGGGGCCGCGCCCCGAGCTTCCTCCACGTCGAGCCTCCAAATCGGTCATCGGCGGAGGTGGAGCCTTGGCCAAAAAGGCATGATCGTCGACACGGTCGAGGTGTCGGCCCATGAGCCGCTCGATGTCGACGAGGTAGGCGCGCTCCTCATCGTCGCAGAAGCTGAGCGCGATGCCCGACGCGCCGGCCCGAGCCGTGCGCCCGATACGGTGCACGTAGGTCTCCGGAACGTTGGGCAGATCGAAGTTGATGACGTGCGTCACACCTTCGACATCGATGCCACGTGCGGCGATATCGGTGGCGACGAGCACCGGGATATCCCCCTCGCGGAACCCGTCGAGCGCCCGCGTACGGGCGTTCTGGCTCTTGTTGCCGTGAATCGCGGCGGATCGGATCCCCGCCTTGTCGAGGACCTTGGCGATGCGGTTGGCGCCGTGTTTGGTTCGGCTGAACACCAATGCTCGCTCGATGTCCTGCTCTTCCTCGAGCAGGTCGAGCAGGAGCTTTCGCTTGTCACGCTTGTCGACGAAGTAGAGGTGCTGGGCGATCTTCTCTGCCGGCGTCGCCACGGGCTGAGCGTTGACCGCCACCGGGTCGGGTCGAAGCATGCTGTCGGCCAAGGCCCGGATCTCGGGGGGCATGGTCGCCGAGAAGAAGAGCGTCTGGCGCTTCTTCGGAAGGGCTGCGATGACCCGCTTCACGTCCGGCAAGAAGCCCATGTCGAGCATGCGATCGGCTTCGTCGAGGACGAAGATCTCGATGTCGCGGAGATCGATCTCCCCGCGGCCCATGAGGTCGAGAAGCCGACCCGGGGTTGCGATGAGAAGGTCGACTCCCCGGCGCATCTCCTTGATTTGAGGCTTGTCTTTGACGCCTCCGAAGATGACGGTGTGCCACAAGTCGAGGTGCTTGCCGTAAGTGCTGACCGCGTCGCCAATCTGAGCGGCGAGCTCGCGGGTGGGGGTGAGGATGAGGGCCCGGAGGCACGGCTCGTCGCCAGCGTCGGCGTCGAGGTGCTGAAGGATCGGAAGCGCGAATGCTGCCGTCTTCCCGGTGCCGGTCTGGGCGCAGCCAACCACGTCACGGCCTTCGATGGCCGGCGGGATGGCGAGGGATTGGATGCGGGTGGGTGAGGTGTAGCCAGCCTCGGCCACTGCCTCGAGGAGGGCTGGGCGCAGGCCCAGCGCATCGAAACGTCGTTCGGTCACGTTGCTCGTCTTCGTATGTCGGAGCGGAAGGAATCGCCGGCCGCGGTCACGCAACACCTTCGTCGCGGACCGCATTCCCGACCCAGAGTGCCTTCGCGCTGTCGTACGTGACGCGCGCGGCATCGGTCAGTTCGGCGTGGGTAATCCGCGGCATGGCCCTTTGGGTGAGCAGAGCGTCGAGATGCACTCGCGCCCGCCCCCTCGCCTCCGACATCGTGCCGGGCCAGCCGCCGCAGACGGTGCGTCCTTCAGCATGCAGCGCCTCAAACCAGCCCTGAGCCCATGCTCGACCCGCTTCACGCGAGCCATCCACCAGCAACGAGCGCCGCTCTTCGGGCGCTTCTTTCGAAGGCGAGATTTTCATCGACCTAGAGGGATAGAGGTACAAACAGGCCGCAAACGCTCGCCTTGTCGGAGGCTCCTCTAGCACGCCCCCGGAAAAAAGGCTCGGAAGAACGTCGCGACTCGCTCAGTGGTGATGGCCGTCGGGCCCATGCGCGTGGCCGTGCTCGAGTTCCTCGGCTGACGCGTCGCGGATGTCTATGATCTCAACTGAGAATTTCAGGTCGACGCCCGCAAGCGGGTGGTTCGGCTCGGCGATGACCAAGTCGTCGGTGACCTCGATGACCCAGAGCGGAAAGGCTTCGCCGTCGGGACCTTCGGCCACGAAGCTCATGCCCTCGCTGACCTCGACCTCATCGGGGAATGCGGAGCGCGGCACCTCGACCGTACCGTCGATCCTCTCGCCGTAACCCTCGGCTGCGGCAACCTCGACATCGAACGTGTCACCCACCGCGTGACCCTGCATGGCGCGCTCGAGGCCGGGCACGATGTTGCCGGCACCATGGAGGTACGGCATGGCCTCGTCGCCAGAGCTCTCGATGAGCTCCCCCTCGCCATTCTCGAGGGTGTACTTGAAGGAGACGACCTTCTCCGGTGCGACGACGTCGGCCATGGCTACCGACTACCACCGATGACCGGGGTCCCAAAGTGGCAACCGTTGCGCGGCTCGAAGGGCCGGATAAGCTTCGTGTATCATGACCTCGAAGGCACGACGGTGGTGGCTCGGACTCGCGGGAGCGGGGATCGCGCTGTGGGGGCTCTCCGGCTGGTTCGGCGACGACGAAGATGCGGCCACGCCGCGCCAAGCGGTCAACCGCGTCTGGCTCGAGCGCTTGCCCAAGAGCAAGCGCGACGTCGTCGGACACTTCGTGCTCCTCGACCGAAAAAAGAAGCGCATCGGCGTGGGCGGTTCCTCATCGCAGTGGCGCCACGACGTTGAGCTCTTCCACTGGGCGCTCGACCGCGATCGACTAGAGCAGGCGTTCCCACAGACCGAGACCAAGGCCTCGAGCACCATCAAGGCGGAGAAGTGCGACGACGCGCCGCGGCCCTTCACCATGTGCCTCGACATCGAAGGGGCCGACGGCCAGAAGCGCCGCTTCTACAGCCGGCGCGAGTGGATCATCAAGCCGCGCGAGGTCGAAGAGAGCATGGACGAGCTGGTCGACGACTACCCCGAGCTCGAAGGACCGCGCTCGGCGCTGTTGGCCGCCGGGCTTCCGGAAGAATAGCGCTCGTCGCCGTCGGCGGCTCAACGCCCCATGAGCGTGCGGGACGAGATCCCGTAGGTGCTCCGGAAGGTGCGGGCCATGTGCGCCGCGTCGAAGAAGCCGGCGGTGATCGCCGCTTCGTTGGCAGCGACCCCAGCGGACAGTGCGCTCGCGGCACGCTGCAGCCGCAGCCACCGAAGGTACGCCCGCCAGGTCGTTCCGGTCGACTCGGTGAACGCCGACCGAAGTCGTGACGGGGCCAGGCCGACGCGGTCGGCGAAGTCCTCCAACGAAGGAGCGGGGTCCAGACGTGCGTCTTCCAGCAGGCCCAGCACCCGTTTCACCTTCGGGTGCATGGTTCGCGGGCCTTCAACCTCGACCTCGAGGTAGCCCAGCGTATGGCGCATCCAGGCGCGGAGCGCCTCGCCATCGGGCACCGGAGGCAGCTCCGCCAACAATGCCTGCCGCACCGCTTCGTCGAGCCAGGCGGGTTGCCCGCCGAGACGGCGCTCGAGGCGCTTGCCAGGCACCGACTCGGGATCCACGAAGAAGAGCACCATGGTGATGCCGTCGGCATCCACCGCGTGCTCGAGCTGGGGAGGGGTGAGAACGCCAGCCGTGAAGCGCTCTTCTCCCGTGATGCTCACCGTGAGCTCTCCTTCGCGCGCGAGCAGCAGATGCATGCCGTGGTGGCGATGGGGCGGCGTGACGCTCCCCTTGCCCTGCAAGGCCACCATGGAGGGCAAGAGCCCCACGGCGAGGTCCGACGGCAACCGCATCTCCTGAGGCTACGTGACGGATCGTGGAAGGTACCCGTTGATTTTTTCTCGGCGACATCGTGTAGCCTGAGCGGATGTCGGTTCGGACGAGATGGTTGGCGGCGGGAGCACTCGCAGCCGTGGGCTGGGTGGCGTGCAGCGGTAGCGACATCGTCGAGGATGACGGAAGCGGAGCTGGCTCGCCGACCTCGACCAACGGCGCGGGCGGACAGGGTGGCGCCGGGGCCACTACAGGCGTGGGAGGCACGGTCTCCGTCGGTGTCGGCACCGGCGTCGGCGGGAGCTGCCCCAGCTCCTGCAGCGGCGACCTCAAGAAGGTCCTCGACTGCAACGGCCAGCTCATCATGGAGTGTACCGGCGACACGGCCTGCCTCAATGGCGGCTGCTCGAACGATCCGTGCGGCGCCGCCGAAGCCGCGCAGAGCAGCACTGGCTGCGACTACTGGGCCTTGAAGCCCGACCTCATCGCAGAAGGCAATGGGGCATGCTTCGCCGCCTACATCGCCAACACGTGGTCGGTGCCGGTTCACATCGACGTCTCCTACCAGGGCACACCATTCGCCAATACGGACTTCATCCGAATCCCGCAGGGCCAAGGCCAGGGCATCACCTACGCTCCCTACGACCCCGTCAATGGCCTGCCCGTGGGTGAAGTGGCCATCATCTTCCTCAGCCATCGCAACCCGCCGGTCTCCAGCCTGCCCACCTGCCCGGTGCCGGCTGCGATCAACGGCGACTACGGCGTGGTCGGCACGGGCATTGGCGAGGCATTCCGCATCGTCACCGACCGCCCTGTCGCGGGTTACTCCATTCTCCCCTACGGAGGTGGTCCTTCCGCCGCCACGTCTGCCAGTCTGCTCTTGCCCACCAGCGCGTGGGACACCAACTACATCGCGGTCAATGCCTACGGAAAGAGCCAGGTCGTGGCCCAGGCTCAACCGTCGCTCAACATCCTGGCGCAGGAGAACAACACTCAGGTCACCATTCTCCCCAAGGTGGCGATCGTGGGCGGCAACGGTGTGGCCTCGGCGCCCGCGAACACCGCTACCACCTACAATCTCAACGCGGGGCAGTACCTCCAGCTGTCACAGGATGCCGAGCTTTCGGGAAGTCCGATCCAGGCCGACAAACCCGTCGGCGTCTGGGGTGCCGCGAGCTGTCTGAACGTGCCCGTGTCTCAGTCGGCCTGCGATTCGGCCCACCAGCAAATCCCGCCCATTCGCGCCCTCGGGAGCAGCTACGCCGGCGTGCGCTACCGAAACCGCATGGCAGCGACGTCGGAAGAGACACCGCCGTGGCGGCTGGTGGGCGCCGTCGACGGCACCCAGCTCACGTGGCTCCCCTCCACCCCCGCTGGTGCCCCGACCACCCTCAACCAGGGCGACGTGGCCGAGTTTTCGGCGTCGGGGCCTTTCGTGGTGAGCAGCCAGGACGACGATCACCCCTTCTATTTTGCGCAATACATGACGGGCGCCAACGAGGTCGGCGGCAACGAGGGTG
This sequence comes from Polyangia bacterium, assembly GCA_030426145.1. Taxonomy (GTDB): domain Bacteria; phylum Myxococcota_A; class Polyangia; order Polyangiales; family Polyangiaceae; genus JAPYTK01. The sequence continues at coordinate 3,259 of JAUHZF010000012.1, read as the reverse complement.
ACCCTGAGTGGGTCAACATCGTGCCCATTGATCAGTACCTCGACAACTACGTCTTCTTCACCGATCCCACCTACCCCGAAACGAGCTTGGTCGTGGTGCGGCGGCGCAACCCTGGCACGGGAATGTTCTCCGACGTGACGCTCGATTGCGCTGGCGTGCTCACCGGTTGGCAGGCACTCGGTGACGTCGAATGGACACGCGTCGATATGGTGACCGGCAACTTCCAGTCCGTGAACGGCTGCGAGAACGGCCGTCACGAAATCTCGAGTGAGGCTCCCTTTGGCGTCACCGTGTGGGGTTGGGGCGGCTACTCGCCCGGCTTCCAGTCGTCGTTCGTGTCCTATGCCTATCCGGCGGGAGCGAGCGTGCAGTCGATCAACGAGGTCGAGGTTCCGCCCACCCCCAAGTGATGCTCACGGGTGGTGGCGGCTGTAGGTCGGGGTCAGCCGCTCGGCCTTCGGGCCCGAGTAGCAGCTCGTGATGTGCCAGCGTTCCGTGCTTGCGACCTGTTCCCCTCGGGCCTCGGTCCAGCGGTCGATGAGCCGAATGGACCGTAAGCCCGGGTACCCATCCACGCCGCCATGAGTCTGCTCGAAGGGGCTGAAGCGCTCGCGCTCGCCGAGACGAGTCACGTCGCGCACGAGCTCGAGGCAACCGTCGTCGGACGGAGCATTCGCCTGAGGATGACTCGTGCTGTGCTCGACCGTGTAGCTCGCGTAGCGGTCCTCGCGGCTCGTGCCCCAGATCTGCATCGAGACGATGAGCTTGCCGACGCGTGAGCCGCTCGCGTCCCCCGCGTTGGCATCGGCCGCGGTCCCGATTCGAGATCCGGTGACGATGACGAGCTCGGCGTCGGTATCGTTGACGAAGCGGTAGTTCTGGTCGCCGGCGGGATCGCCGTCATTGGCCCAGTACACCTCGGCGTCGACGCCCGGGTAGATGTAGGCCCCGGGGAAGTTGAAGTGGGTGGTGTATTCGAGCGGCATGAGGGCCGCATCGAGGGCGGCGCGATGGGTAATGGTCGCCGTGCCGCAAACGCCCGAAGCCCAGATGGTGCCGCCGTCGTTGGTACCGCCGTCGAAGTAGCGTCCGCAGCGGTTATTCCCCATCGCATTGCCAAAGGGGCTGGTCTCGTCCATCCGACAGACGTGCGTCGCCGGGCAGTCATCGTTGCTGTCGCATGCGTATTGGCTATCGCGAGGCGAGATGATGCCGAGGTTGGGATCGGGGTCGCGGAGGTAGTTGAAGGTACCTCCTGGAGCCACGGTACGAGCATCGGTGCGATTGAAGCCGAGGATGGCGTTGCGGGCGTTGTTGCTCCCGCCCCCGCGAACCAGCTCGTACTGGCCGAGAAGAACCGTCGCGCCCCGGACGTCTTTGGTCGCAAGCCCATCCGGCGTGCACGCGAAGTCTTGGGCGAGCTCCTCGGTACGCATGTAGCCCACGATGCGGTCCGCCCCGCCGCTCTCATCGAAGCTCGGAAGCAGAACTTCTACCCAACCGTCGTCGGACCGCGAGAGGGTCGTGACGCGCTGAGCGAAGGGCAGGATACGAATCTGGGCCGACGCCTCATCTCGCGCCGCGTGCACGGGAGCGCCGTCGTCGCGGGTGCGCTCGTCTCGTTTCACATAGGCATGCCGGGTCTGCCCCGCCGGGCAGGGTTGGGGGGCGCTGCACCCGACGAAGTCGGCCGCGATCCAGGCTTCGGTGGTGCCGCGTTGAACGGGCACCCACCAGTGTTCGTCGGCGAAGACCGGGGTCGACGTGGAGACGAGGTAACGAGTTCCTTCGTACGTGAGACCGAGCTCGGTGTCGGGCGAGATCATGGCCGCGGAGCGCACGTTGACGGCGCCGTCGGTCACGGTCGCCATGGCGCCAGGCACGCACGCTGCCGGCACCTCCGTCTGGGCGAAGGTCGCCTGATCTGCGTGTTCGTCTTCGGCGCAGGCGAAGGCGGTGAGGGGCAATAGGAGGAGCGTGGAGATTCGGAGCTTCATGGGTGTGCTTCCTTGGAGGAATTGGGGGAATTCAGCCGCCACCGGTGGAGTCGGCGGGCTTGTCGGCGAGGGCGTTGTCGCCCGGGGTGGGGAGGTCGTTCGCCTGGAGGGCGAGGAGTTGCGCTTCGATTTGGGCCGAGAGCAGCGCGGCGGCGGCATCGAGACGGGAGGGGTCGTCGACGAGGCGGCTGGGCCAGTGCGCGAACCAACGCGGAACGTGAGACTGGTCACGGGTGAGACGAAGGATCAGCGCCGCGCGTTCGTCGTCGCGGGGGTGGCTCGCGACCATGAGCGAAAGGGGCTCATCGGGATGGTCGAGGCCGTACCCCACGACGTAGGTGGTGTCGTTGCAGAGGTAGTCGTTGGACACGCGAGGAAAGCCCGCGAGCTCGATGCCCTGGAGCACCTCGTCGAACTCGGTGGTGGTACCGCGAAGGGCCGACCAGGTCGCCAAGTTGGGGCGAGCCCAGAGCCCCCCTTCGATGATGGGACTCCCAGGCCGATGTGGGGCAAGCACCGACGAGCCATCGGACGCGCCACTCACGGCATTGATGGCCCCCATCTCGATCCAGACGGGTTGCCGCTCGCGGGCCACGCCGTTCATGGCGACGAGATCCGGCGCGAAGGACTCGGCCTCCAGGAGAACGAGCGCACCCGCCAGGTCCCAAAAGACGGGCAGGATCATCGCGCAGACATCGACCTCCCCGAGGGAAGGCAGCGTCATCGTGCCCTGCGCCACCGCGAGCTGCGCCGCTGGCGCGTCGACTTCGCCATCGGCAGGGGTGGCGGTGACGGGATAGCTCAGCTCGGGCAGCAGGCGCTCGACCATGCGACCCGTGGCGTTGTCGGCGACCGAACGAAATCGCCCAAAACCCGTGACGAGCACCCGCGGCCGGGTCGACGCAGGAACACAACGAGGCACGTAGGATTCGGCAAAGGCGAGGTTCGCTTGGTGCTGGCGCCACGCGAGGTCGTCTTCGGTGTCGACGGTGACGTCGTGCTCGCTGTGGCCCACCTCGCGGTCGGCACAACCGACCGCGAGGAGGGCGAGGGCCAAGACGAACCGCATGCTCATCGGCATTGCGGGGCCGAGAGGAAGAAGCCTGCGACCCAGCCGCCAAACACGCGGCCGTCGGAAATGTCGCGATCGCCGCTATTCGGCCATTCATAGTGAACGAAGCCATAGCGGACCTCTTTCAGCCATTCCTCAGGCCGGATGCCGAGATTTTTGATCCCAGCAGGCTTTTCCCATTCATTCGATT
>JAUHZF010000278.1 GCA_030426145.1 Polyangia bacterium | reverse complement strand
TCGGCGGGCGGAAGGAGCTTCTCGATGGAGAAGAGCAATGGTGGCGTGCAGCAGCACGCGTTTGGGTTCGAGCGGTACGACGTCTACCGGCTCGCAGTGGAGGTGAATCGGTGGTTCGCGTCGGTGAAGATGCCTCACGGTCGCAGTCACCTGCGCGACCAAGGGATGCGCGCGGCCGACTCGGTGGTCTGCAACATCGCGGAGGGCATAGCCAAAGGCCCACGGGGTCGGGCGGGGCGCAACAGCTTGTGCATCGCACTCGGCGAGGCCGGGGAACTCTGCGCAGTGCTGGATTGCGCACCGGTTCCGGGCGGGATCGAGGCGCAGTGCAAACTGCGACGCATCGGGGCGATGCTCTCGAAGATGACGCGGTGAGTTCATATAGGCAGGTCGCGCTTCGGCGCGGCCTCGTCCGAACACTGAGGCCGTCCAAGGACGCGATGGCTGCCGTTGAGGTCTCTCAGGCGCCCCTAAAAGGGATGGACGACAGCCATCGTGTCCTTGCGGCGCGTCAGCGCGCTACTCGTGCTCGTGCCCGAAGACCTCGAACCTCCGCAGCTGCTTCGGCGCAGCCTTCCCGCACACTGAGACCGTCGAAGGACACGATGGCTGTCGTTGAGGGCCCGCAGGCGCTCCTGGAAGGGGAGAACGACAGCGAGGATGGCCTTGGGGGGCGCTAGTGTCGCTCTCGGGCTCGAGGACCTGGAACCTGGAACCTGGAACCTGGAACCTCGAATCTGGAACCTCGCGAACCCGGTCTCGTTCCAAGCGGCGCTGCGCCGCGTCGTGGTAGCCTTCGAACCATGGGTAACTGGATGCTTCGTGGGTCGTTGGTGATGGCAGCAGCTCTTCTCTTGGGAGCTTCGGCGTGCGGAAGTGACGATCCCGTCATCGAGGACGACGATGACGGATCGACCTCGTCTTCTTCTGCGACCTCGGGGGCCGGCGGCGCCGGTGGTGCCGGCGGCAATGGCGCGACCTCCAGCAGCACCACCACCGGTGGTCAGGGCGGCATGGGGCAAGGCGGCATGGGCCAGGGCGGCGCGAGCATGGCTTGCGAAGCAGCCCCCAACGACACCGTCTGCATCACCTGCGCCAAGGACAACTGCTGCATGCAGATCGAGCAGTGCGAGTTGAACATGGACTGCAAGTGTGTCGGCGACTGTGTCCTGGGTGGCGGAGATCTCGTCGGTTGCGCAACCCAGTGCAACGTGAACTTCATGAACCCGCCCCCCGGAGCGCTGGCGCTCTACCAATGCGCGCAGGGGTCGTGCGGCACTCAATGCGGGCTCTGAATAGGCCGCAGAGCGGGTCGTGCAGGGTGTTCGCTAGCCTGCGCGACATTGGCAGTTTCTGCACCTAGGTCAGGAGGAACGCAGGGACTTCGAACTTGGGGCGCGGGGGAGGGTGGGCCTCGTGGTGGGCGTGGCAGGCGCGCTCGCGCCCACGTACGACGCGGCGACCCGTGTCGGGGCCGTGATGTTCGGTGACCACCGTGGCGGTACCTTCCACGTTCTCGCGTCGGTAGCGCACGACCACCCAGTCGTCGCAATGGCCGAGCTGGTGGGCGCGCCAGGTGTTGGAGAACATGACGTCGAAGCTCCAACCGTTTTGGAGATGGTGCATCACGGGCAGCCAAGCCTCGTGCCGGGGGTTGAAGCGTCGAGGCGCGATCTTGTGCAGCCGTCCCTCTCGGGCGAGCTGCCGGTAGCGCCGGTCAACCTCGAGGAGCAGGCCCACGGGCGGTCGCTCTTCGGTCGTTCTGACTTGGGGACGACGGGCGACCGCGGCTAGGTAGCGCTCGAGGGTCGCGATCCTCTGGGGTCCGAATCCGGGTACTTCAGCGAGATGACCGTCGTGGGCGGCTTGCTCGAGGTCGGCGAGGTTGGTGATCCCGAGGTTCTGCACGATGCGCTCAGCCAGGGCGCGACCGACACCAGGCAAGGCAGCGAAGAGCTCGACGGGGTGCGTCTCACCTTCGAGTCGCTCGAGCAGACGGAAACGACCCGTGGTGGCCATCTCGATGATGGCTCCTGCGAGGCCGGCGCCGATCGTCGGGAGCGCTTCCAGTCGCCGCTCGTCCTCGCGCCGCCCAATCGCCAGGAGATCGGCCTCGTGCTCCCGGACGAAGGCCGCGGCGCGGCGGTAGGCCCGCACACGATAGGTCTGCGTCTCGTCGCTGTGCGCACGCGCCTCGAGCAGGTTGGCCACCCGCTCGAAGGCGTCCGCCACGTCGTCGTTGGTGACGAAGGTCGGCGCGGGGGCAAGCCGCGCGCGAGGATCTGGATGCGCGCTGACGAAGGACATACCGAACATACGTGCAGTCCTCGTGCCAGGCATCGGGCGACGTAGATTCGAGGCGTTGCGGCTGCGCGCTCGACGTCCCCCGCGCAAGGGCTGCACGTCACGGGATGGCGAGGTCGCGCGAGCCCCACGTGCTGACCACGGGTTGACAGCCTCGGCCGTGCAGGTCAGATCGGGCGACCTCGATGGCCATGTACGAGACCCTGCGACCGCTGCTCTTTCAGTTGGACTCAGAGCGGGCCCACCACCTGTCGATCAGGGGCATGCAGCTCGCCGGCTCCAGTCGGGTGTTGCAGGATGCGGTGCACGCCCTCTGTGGAAAGCGCGACGCGCAGCCGGTGAAGGTCTTCGGACTCGCATTCCGCAACCCCATCGGGCTCGCCGCGGGCTACGACAAGGACGGTCGCGCCTGGCGCGGGCTTGCGAGCCTAGGCTTCGGCCACGTCGAGGTGGGTACGGTCACGCCGCTGTCGCAGCCGGGCAACCCGACCCCGCGCATCTTCCGACTCGTCGAGGACGAGTCGCTCATCAATCGCCTCGGCTTTCCCGGTGAGGGGGCCGAAGCCGTTGCCACCCGCATCGACGCGACGCGCCCCCACGGCGTGGTGCTGGGGGTCAACATCGGCAAGAACAAGGACACGCCCCTCGAGGAGGCGGCCGGTGACTATACGAGCCTCGTCGAGACCTTCGCCTCACGGGCCGACTACCTGGTGGTGAACGTGAGCTCGCCCAACACCGAAGGCCTCCGACGACTGCAGGCCAAGCGGGAGCTCGAAGCCCTGCTCGGCGAGGTGGCCGCATCGCGAGACGAGCATCGCGCGGGGCGTCATCTCCCGCTTCTGGTGAAGCTGAGTCCCGACCTGGACGACGACGGCCTCGACGATGCGGTCGAAGCGATCACGGCGGCCGGGATCGATGGTGTGGTGGCCACCAACACCACCGTGCGTCGCTCCAACCTCGCGTCGGAGAATCAGGCGGAGAAGGGCGGACTCAGCGGCAAGGCGGTTCGAGAGCGCTCGACCGAGATGGTGGCGAAGATCCACGCGCGCACCGCGGGCAAGCTGCCCATCATCGGCGTGGGCGGGGTCTTCGGGGCCGACGACGTGAAGGCCAAACTCGATGCCGGGGCCTCCCTCGTGCAGCTCTACACGGGACTCATCTACCGTGGCCCCATGGTCGTGAAGCGCATCCTGGACGAGCTCGACGCGCAGCACACTCGGTAGAGCTGTCGCTCTACTCGTCTTCAGTGGCGTTCAGGGCAGCGTGCAGGCGCCCTTCGAGGGAAGCGAGCCGCTTCTCGAGCGCGTCGATGGTGCGCGTTTGCTCCGTGACGACGTCGTTCAGATCTTGGAGCAGGCGCTCCTGATACGTGACCTTGATCTCCAGCTCGACGATGCGCTCCGCGCTCATGCCGGACGGTCTATCAGAGCCAACCCTGCCAGGCCATGGCGGCCGCCGTGGCTGCCGCCGCGACCACGCAGATCACGCCGGCGACGCGTGCGCGCAGGTTGGCCTCGCGACGGCGACGACGCCCAGAAGATGGGCCGACCGTCGTGGGCATGCGAGCCAGTACCAGGACCGGGGGCGGGGGGCTGGCGGGCACCGGGAGCTCGCCGATGGTGGGCTCGAGGGCAGCCGCGGGGATCGGCAGTGGCGTAAGGCCCCCCTGGCTGACCTCGTCGACGAAGAGCTCGGCTGGGCTCGGAGGTGCCGACGGCGTCTCGGTGGAAGGGCTGGGCTCGTCCTCCCAAGCCACCGGGGCACTGTTTCCGAAGATCTCCTCGCGGGTGACCTGGAGCGTCTTCTTTCCGAGCTTCTCCGCGGGGGTGGGCGGAATGGCATCCATCACCACCGTGCCGCTCGCGAAGGCGTGGGCGCCGATGGGCTCATGCTCGTCATCGTCATCGTCGGCGACGGCGCGAACATGGGAGGTCTCGTCCTCGAGCTGCTCGGTGCGAAGGGTCGAGGGCGGAGCTTCCTCCACGACGGCGTCACCCCGATCGTCGACGAGCGGGATCACGCCGCTTGCGTGTCGCACACCCAGGGGGGCCCGCACCACCGTCAGCTCATCGTCATCGTCGTCAAACAGGTCGGCCAACACCACGCACTCCTGGGCGACGCGATTCCTGCCGCCCTCTCTCACCTCCTTACGCTGACGCAGTGGGTCATCTTCCCTCCGCCGGAAGGCTCGAACCCAACATCCCGAAAGAACCTACACAATTCATGGCTTTAGACTTTTTCGTGAGACGACCCCATGTCCGGACCCACTAGGGTCTGCAGAGGGATGAAGCTGAGGGCCGGAGAGAAGCTGGGTGCGGGATGGCGCCTTCAGCGGCGCGTGGCTGCAGGCGCGATCGCGTCGGTGTGGAGCGCGAAGCGAGATGGCATGCAGCCTTCCGAAGCCATCCTCAAGGTGCTGAACATTCAGCTCCAGCCCGACCAACAGCGCGCGGAGGAGCGGTTCGCCCGCGAAGCGGAGAAGGCGGCCAGCATGGAATGCCGACATGTTCCGCGGGTCTACGAACACGGCCTCGCGCCTTCCCGTCAGCCCTTCCTGGCGCTCGAGCGCGTGAACGGGACCAAGCTTTCGCGGGTCCTCGAGCTCCGCGGGCGGTTGACGTTGCACGAGGTGGCGCTGCTGCTCGAACAGCTCGCCACTGCCCTCGACGAGGCTCACCTCGCAGACATGAGCCATCGCGAGCTCAAGGCTGATAACGTCTTGGTGGTCGGGGAGCACCCGTTCCAGATCTGCCTTTTGGGGTTCGGGATCGCCAAGGAGCTGCGCATCGCCGACGAGACGACACGCCCCAACACCTCGATCGGCAACATCCTCGACAAGCCTCCGGAGGATCTCATGGGGCACGCGCCAGTGGGGCCTCTGACCGACCTCTGGGCCCTCGGTGCGCTCATCTACGAGGCCCTCACCGGTCGTCGACCCTTCGTCGCCGACGACCTCGTCGAGGTCCGCGACCGCGTCCAGCGGGGCGCTTTCGCGCGCCTCGACGAGCATCCCGTCGACGGTGTGCCTGCCGCGCTCGACGCTTGGTTTGAGCAGGCCTTGGCCTACGAGCCCGACGAGCGATTCGCCCGGGGGGCCGACATGGTGGCGCGCTGGCGTGAGCTCACGGGTGAAGTGGCCTCCTTCGCCCTCAGCGTCGACGATGAGACGACGCTGGTGATGGCTTCGCCCGCCCTCGACCCCTCGGTGCCCATGCTGCTGACGAACGAGCAGCTCCCCGAGGACGACGATGATGATGACGACGACGTGCAGGCCACCCTGATCCGAGCGTCGCACGTGCCGCCACCTCCCCCCGCCCCTCGTCCTGCCTACGGCTCGTACGCACCTCCGGCGCGGCCGCCGGTGGCTTCGGTACCCCCGACCACCCCCGTGATGCTGGGCTCCCCGGCGTCGTCCGACTTTTCCCAGCGTCCCAGCTACATCCCCCCCGACGTGCCCTCTTCGGACTACGTGCCCACGCCCACCGTCCGCAAGACCACGCCTCCCGAAGAGCCCGCCGCGGCCGCCGCGTTGCGGCGTCGGACCCGCCGCGCAGCCATGGCGGCGCTGGCCTGCGTCGCCCTCGCGATCGGTACCTACTACGCGCTGGTTGGCGCCGCGGCGACGAGTCAGCCCAACGCGGGCATCCTCGAACCGGCGATGAGCCGCGTGGTGGTGGCCATGAGCAATACCCTGCGATCGCACGCGCTCCGGCTCGATCGCATGCAGTAGGGATCCAACGTGGTGCCCGGATCGCCCACGTGAGGCGTCGATTCACCACCCTTCCCCGGGGGCTAGCTACCTGAATTCGCGTGGGCGGAGGGGCTTTCGGGTCCTGGCTCGATGGTTGCAACAACCGCTGCCAACGCCATGACCCTCATCGAGTACATCGAGCAACTGTCGTCGGCGGATGACGCGCACGTCATCTACGCCTCGCCGCGCTGGCGGCCCGAGTCGGCGATCCACGTTGGCCCCGAGCCCTTCGACGGCAGCGTTCCCAGTTCCGCGGAAGGCATGACCTACCTGGTCTCCGTTCCCGAAGCGAAGCGGGTCCTGCGCAGTCGCCCCATGGGCACGAGCGCGCACGAGGCAGCTCGGGCCATCGTCTACTACGGCATCTACGACTGCGCTGAGCCCATCGCCGTCGCCGTCTGAGCCCGACCAGATCGGTCGGGCCAGCGGGCTGGTCGTCAGGCGAGTTCGGCGATGAGGTCCCCAGGGGCGATGACATCCCCCTCGACGACCGCGATGCGCTTCACCTTGCCCCCCACGGGGGCGCCGACCACGGTCTCCATCTTCATGGCGCTGAGGACCACCAAAGGCTCACCCGGTTGGATGGAGGCGCCGACCTCGGCTCGGATCTCGATGACCGTTCCCGGCATCGGGGCACCTACCGACTTGTCGTCCGCTGGGTCCGCCTTCTCGCGTTCTTGGATCTGAGACTCGACCGACTTGTCGCGAATGGTCACGCGGCGTGGCTGGCCGTTCAGCTCGAAGTAGACCTGTCGCTGTGCCTCTTCGTCGAGGGGCCCGACGGCGGTGAGCTTGACCACGAGGGTCTTCCCCCGCTCGATCTCCACCAAGAACTCCTCGTTCACGTCTGGCGGCGCGAGGAAGTAGCGCGTGGGAATGAGCGAGACGTCGCTGTACTCGTCGCGGAAAGCTCGATACTCGGCGAAGACCTTGGGGTAGAGGGCCGCGCTCATCACGTCGACGTCGCGGATCTTGCCGCGATCGCCGTATTCGTCCACGAGCTCGTCGCGCAGGGCATCGAAGTCGAGGGGCTCCATCAGGGAGCCGGCACGCTTCTCCATGCGCTCGGCTCCCTTGAGCACGTGCGTACGGAAGGGTTCGGGGAAACCGCCGTAGGGCTGGCCGAGCTTGCCCGCCATGAAGTCGACCACCGACTGGGGGAAGCTCAGCGTCTGCGCCTGCTCGAGGACCTGCTCCTCATCGAGGTCGTTCTGCACCATGAACTGGGCCAGGTCGCCCACCACCTTGCTGGTGGGGGTCACCTTGATGAGGTCGCCGAGGAGCCGGTTGGCCGAGGCGTAGGACCGCTTGATCGACGCCCAGCGGTCGAGCAGCCCCAGCGCGGCCGCCTGGAAACGCAAGTTGGTGTACTGGCCCCCGGGGATCTCGTGTTTGTAGAGGTCGGGCGCGTACCCGGTGAGGCCCGTTTCGAAGGGAGCGTAGAGTCCGCGCGCCATCTCCCAATAGGTGTTCAACTCGCCGAGGGCCTCGTCGGTGACGTCGAGCTGGCGTTCGCTGCCCTTCAACGCGGCGAGGATGGCAGCCATCGTGGGCTGCGAGGTGAGGCCCGACATCGCAGGGAGCGCGAGGTCGACGGCGTCGATGTCTTCTTCGGAGCAGGCGAGCATCGATGCCACACCCGTGCCGCCCGTGTCGTGGGTATGCACCACGATGGGGAGCTCGGGGAATGCGTGGCGTAGGGCTCGGGTGAGAAGTCGCGCGGCTGGCGGCTTGAGCAGGCCCGCCATGTCTTTGATGGCCAGGATGTGGATCCCGTGGTCCACCAGCTCGCCCGCGCGATCGAGGTAGTACTGCAGCGAGTACTTGGTGCGGCCCGGATCGGCCACGTCGCCCGTGTAACAGACGCAGGCTTCGATCACGCCGCCCGCCTCGCCGACGGCGTCGATCCCGAGCTTCATGTTCTCGAGGTAGTTGAGGGCATCGAAGATGCGGAAGATGTCGAGACCGCGGTCGACGGCCATCTTGCAGAACCGGCGCACCACGTTGTCGGGGTAGTTGGTGTAGCCGACGGCGCTCGCACCGCGGAGGAGCATCTGGAAGGGGATGTTGGGCACCAGCTCGCGCAGCCGCTCGAGTCGGTCCCATGGACACTCGCGAAGGAAGCGCAGGGCCACGTCGAAGGTGGCGCCGCCCCACATCTCGAGGCTCAAGAGGGGAGCGAAGAGCCGCGACGTGGCCGGCGCGATCTTCATCAGCTCCGCCGTGCGCACGCGCGTGGCCAAGAGCGACTGGTGCGCGTCGCGCCAGGTGGTGTCGGTGACGAGCAACCCCTTGTGGCGCCGAATCGCGCGGGCGAACTCCTTGGGGCCCTGCTCGTTGAGAATGTCGCGCCAGCCCCTCGGTGGTGCCTCGTGCAGGTCGACGGCGGGCAGCCTGGGTTCGTGCGGGGAGGGCTTGACGCCTGGCTGCATGCCCGGGACGCCGGCCCCGTTGACGGCGAGCTCACCGAAGTAGCGCAACAAACGCTGCGCGCGGTTGCGGCGAACGGGCAGCTCGAAGAGCTCGGGTGTCTCGTCGATGAAGCGCGTGTCGAGCTGCCCGGCCTCGAACCGGGGGTGGTTGAGCACGTTCTGGAGGAAGGCGATGTTCGTCGGTACCCCCCGGATGCGGAACTCGGCGAGGGCGCGGTGCACCTTCTGGGCGGCGCTCTCGAAATCGAGGGCGTAGCCCGTGACCTTCACGAGCATCGAGTCGTAGTCCGGGGAGATGACGGCGCCGCTGTAGCCAGCACCGCCATCGAGTCGTACCCCCATGCCAGCGCCGCTGCGGAAGACCTCCAACTTGCCGGTGCCGGGCTGAAAGCCCTTGGCTGGATCTTCGGTGGTGACGCGGCATTGGATGGCCGCCCCCTTCACCTCGACCGACAGCTGCGTCAGGCCGAGATCGTCGAAGGTGGCTCCGCCTGCGATGCGGATCTGCGACTGCACGAGGTCGACCATCGTCACTTGCTCGGTGACGGTGTGCTCCACCTGAATGCGAGGGTTGGCCTCGATGAAGTAGTGGCGGCCGTCCTGGCCCACCAAGAACTCCACCGTGCCCGCATTGCGATAGCCCACGCCTCGTGCGATGCGGATGGCGTCGTCGTAGAGGCGCTGGCGCACCTCGTCGTCGAGGTTGGGCGCGGGGGCGATCTCGACCACCTTTTGGTGGCGACGCTGCACCGAGCAGTCTCGCTCGAAGAGGTGCATCACGTTGCCTTCCGCGTCGGCGAGGATCTGAACCTCGATGTGGCGGGGATGATCGACGAAGCGCTCGATGAAGATGGTTCCGTCGCCAAAGGCCGCTTCCGCCTCCGAACGCGCACGCGATAGGGCGACCTCCAGCTCGTCGGAACCGCGCACCACGCGCATGCCGCGCCCGCCGCCGCCCATGGCGGCCTTGATGATCACCGGATAGCCGACCTCCTCCACGAAGGCTCTGGCCTCGGTTTCGGAGGCCACCGGGCCCGAGCCCGGCACCACGGGCACTCCGTGCTTCTTGGCGAGCTCGCGGGCAGCGGTCTTGTCCCCGAGCGTGCGCAGCACGTCTGGGGGAGGGCCCACGAAGCGGATCCCCGCGTCGGCGCAGGCCTGGCTGAAGTCGGCCCGCTCACTGAGAAAACCATAGCCGGGGTGGATGGCGTCGACCCCAGCGCCAAGGGCGATCTCGATGATGTCGTCGATGGCGAGGTAGGCCTGCACCGGGCTTCGTCCTCGGCCCACGAGGTAGCCTTCGTCGGCTTTGTAGCGGTGAAGTGCGACCCGATCCTGCCAGCTGTGGATGGCCACCGTTCGCAGTCCGAGCTCGGTGGCGGCCCGGAACACGCGAATCGCGATCTCGCCCCGGTTTGCGCACATCAGCTTGCGGATGGGTCCGCCTCCGTTCGACATGTCGCCATCTTGCGTCACCCATCGGCCGAGGAAAAGAGCGACGCCGAGGGGCTTGCAATGCAGGCCCGGGCCTTCCAACATGCGCACCTAGCTCCGATCCCGGAGGATCGGTGTGCTACATTTGCCTACACCGATGGCCCAGACCGACGTCGACCAGGAGGCTCCGCGCGAAGCGAGCACCATGCCGGACCGCACCGATGCGATGCCGGCCAAGTCTCGTTGGGCTGGGCTCAAGCGCCGGTGGCCGGCGCTGCTCCTCGTGCCGGTGGTGCTCTTTCTCGTCGCCTTCGGCGGCAGCCGTTTGCTGTCGCGGGGCGAGGTGCTCACCGGGGTTCGGGTTGGACCTCCCGGTGAGGGCCTGGCGCTCGGCGGCATGGACCGCGATGCCGCCGCGAGCGCCATCGCCGAGTTGGCGACACGGCTCACGTCGGAGCCCGCGGTGGTGACCTACGCAGGGCGACGTATCGAGGTCGCGCCCGCCGATGTCGGTTTCGTCGTCGACGAGCCAGCGATGCTCGAGGCGGCCATGGGGGCCGGCCGGCAAGGTGGCTTCGGACGCCAGATCCAGACCTGGGTCGATGGCTCTGGGGCACAGGTCGACGTGGTGGGGCATCTCGACCCGAACAAGCTCGGACCGCTCTTCGACCAGTGGGAGAAGGACGTGCTCGCGCAGCCCACCTTCGAAGGCGAGCTGGCGGCCAAGGAGGGCAAGGTCGTGCTCAGCGAGCCCCGACCTGGCCGTGCCGTCACCCGTGACGCGATGGAACAGGCGCTCTTGATGCAGCTGCTCGCGCCGTCGCGTAGCCCCATCGAGCTCCTTCACCACGAGGCGCCGCCGTCGCGCACCGCCGAGTCCTGGCAGGTGGCACAGAAGGCGGCCCAAGCGCTGCTCTCCGGGCCCATCACCCTCGTGGGTGAGCTTCCCCCGCCCGACGAGGACGAGAAGAAGGACGCGAAGCGCAAGAAGGGCGACGAAGAAGAGGGGCCTCGCACCGAGGACTTCGTCTTCGACCCGAGCGACCTCGCTCAGGCCCTGAGGAGCCGCCTCGTGGAGCCCGCTGGCGCCGAGCTGATGCTCGACGCCGAGGCGCTGAAGCCAGCTCTGGCCAAGGCCCGCAAGAAGCTCGAGCGCCCGCCCGTCGATGCACGCTTCGAGATCTCCAAGCGCGACGAGGTCTCCATCGTGCCCAGTCGCGACGGACGAGTCATCGATCCGGTCAAGGTGGCCGCCGCCCTCCTCGCCGCCGCCGAGCGTCCCGATCGCAAGGCCGTCTTCCCCATCGAGGTGGGGGCTCAGCCCGAGCTCACCACCGAGAAGGCCGAGGCGCTCAACATCAAGGGCCTCGTCAGCAAGTTCACCACCTCGCACCGCTGCTGCGAGAAGCGGGTGAAGAACATCCACCGGATGGCCGACCTCATCGACGGGGTGCTCCTGAAGCCCGGCGATCGCTTCAGCATCAACGAGCACGTGGGGGAGCGTAGGGCCAGCAACGGCTTCTACCCGGCGCCGACCATCGTGCTCGGCGAGATGAAGGACACCGTGGGCGGGGGCGTCAGCCAGTTCGCCACCACCTTCTACAACGCGTTCTTTCACGGTGGCTACGAGATCATCGAGCGGCAGCCCCACTCCTACTACTTCCGTCGTTACCCCATGGGCCACGAGGCTACGCTCTCGTTTCCCAAGCCGGACGTCATCGTTCGCAACGACACCAAGAACGGCCTCCTCATCCGTACCGAGTACGGCGGCACGTTCATCCGGGTGAAGCTCTACGGCGACAACGAAGGGCGAAAGGTCAAGCGCAAGGTCAGCAAGATCTACGACGTCACCAAGCCGCCCATCGAGTACATCGCGGACGACCGCCTCGAGCCCGACGAGGAGAAGGTGAAGGTTCGCGGCAAGGTCGGCTGGACCGTCACCGTCTCGCGCATTCTCGAGCTTCCCAACGGCGAGACCAAGAAGCAGACGCGCAAGGTCATCTACAACCCGCGCGTGCGAAAGATCCGCGTCCACTCCTGCAAGATCCCCAAGGGCGAAGACGGCTACACCGGTTTGGCTTGTCCGGAGCCCGAGGAGGAGGAGGAGGACGACGACGATGACGAGCCGAAGGGCGACGACACGAAGGACGAGCCCGCCCCCAAGAAGAAGAAGCCACCGAAGGACGAGGGCGAGAACAAGCCCTTCGACCCCCTCGACGTGGCGCCTCCCGAGGGGCCGGGAACGGGCGAAGACGGCCCCGATTGAGTGGTGTAAGGTGACGTGAGCGTGGCGGCTGCCGTCCCGCGTCGAGGGGGTTCAGCTCTCGCGCGGTGGAGGCCGACCACGGGCCCGCTCTGCGGGCGGATGTCACTGCATGCAGCTCTACACCAAGATCCTCATCGGCATGGCGGTGGGCGTGATCCTCGGCTTCTTGCTGGGGCCCAACTCCGCCGTGCTCCCCCACGACGGGGTGAAGCTCATCTCGTCGGCCAAGATCGTCGAGTCCACAGAGAACGAGGCCCCGGTCGTCGACTTCAGCCAGGGCGTGCGACGGGCTCGGATCCTCGAGACCCAAGGCGACGCCCAGACCGAGGGCAGCTGGTTCCGCGTCGAGTGGACGGTCACCACGGCCGATGTGCTGCGCTTTCAGAAGGCGGCGAAGGCGAGCAAGGACACGAGCAAGAAGACCCTACCCGGCAAGGGGACCGCGCTCAGCGGTTGGGTCCAGAACGTCTCGCCCACCGTGACCACCTACAGCCGTACCGGCGAGATGATGGTCGATGCTACCGAGTGGATTGGGCGCTTGTTCCTCGCGCTCATCAAGATGGTGGT
>JAUHZF010000617.1 GCA_030426145.1 Polyangia bacterium | reverse complement strand
AGGCGGCCGAAGAGGGCGACCCGGTGGTGGAGGAGCGGACGTCTCTGTTCGAGGACGACGGGTTCGAGCCGCTGGCGCACCGGGAGGACGACGGGTGGGTCCACTACGCCAACGACCCCATCGGCACGCCAGAGGCGCTGGTTGACGGGGGCGGCACCCATCGGGTCATCTATCGCCGCACGGCGTGGGCAAACCTAAGCCCAATGCCGTTCACTTAAGGGCCTTCGCCTTGACCTTCGTTGGGCGCTTCTTCTTGTAGTTGCTCATCTTTATCTTCACCGCGCGGGGATAGCGTCGAAGGCTTCGACGGGGCGGCAGGACGAATTGTGCAACGTTCTCGCGCATGCGCCTCAGCTTCGTCGGAATGGACCCCGGCGAGGCGACCGCACACCAGTGCCACTCGTCGCGGATGAAGCGCATCGCCATCATGAAGCTGATGCGATTGGGCGCGACGTCGGCCTCTTCAGCGATGCCGTCCATCTCGAGGCGGATGAGGTTGTACGCGAGCAAGACGCCCCAGAGTTCCTGTTCCACCATCGCCACGGTTCGGCTTCGCAGCGTGAGCTCTGACTGAAGCATGTGCGTCTTGATCTCGTCGTAGCCGAGCTCGATCTCCCATCGTTCGTGGTAGAGCGCGACCAGCTCTGCAGCGGGGTAGGCTCTCGCATCGAGCAAGGATGTCAGCAGCCACTGCTCCCCCTTCGAGTCGGGATGCTTGTACCGCACGGCACGAGCAACGAAGGTCTTTGGGAGGTGAGGGTCCTTCCTCCGCGCCTCACTCGAGACCTTCATCCGGACCAGCTTGTCGTAGCGACCGAAGGCGTCGATCACCTCCCACTTGGTGGTCGACTTGCTTCGGGTCAGCCAGTGGCGGTTCTCTTCCTCTGACTGAAGGCCCAACAGCACCGAAGCCGTGAGGTAGGCGCGGTCCATGACCGTGAGGGAATTGGCTGGGATGTCGTCCCAAAGCATCTTGGCGTACTCGAGCTCACTCACGTCGTACGGGCCAAAGTGGGCGGACACCAGCAGGTGGGAACGAAGGGCCATCAGTGTCACCACGCGCACAAGCGGGTAGGCGCTCTCCCCGCGTGCACCCTTGGTCTTGCTGAAGTGAGCCTCGTTCTCCTCTGAGTCGCTCACTCTGAGGCTGCTGCCGTCGATTCCAAAAACGGAGAGCCCATTCCACGCCTGACGCTCCGCGCGTTCGAGCCCCCACTGTCGGCCCGTCCTCTCGAACAGGTACTCCATCGGGTTGGGACCCAGGCGCTGCCGTGCTTGCGTCACGCTGCTGGGCGCAACGATGGCCGTCCCATCGCGTCCCGGCAGCGCGAGGTCGAGCGACTTCACGACCTCCGCAATCGGCCGGTCCCGCATCAGCGCCATGCCCAAGACGAGCCACACCACCTGCTCGGCTGGTAGTCGTCGCTTGCGCAGCGTTCCGACCCCAGCGGCCTCGAGGGCCTCGTCGATCCAGCGGTCATCGAGATGCGCCTGAAACGTGGCCAGGCTCTCGGGGTGCGTGGGAAAGGTCGCGGTCTCGTGAAGCGCTACGCCGAGGACATCCATCGCGCCCACCATGATCGCTTCCCGGCGGCATGGAAACCCCCTGCTAGAACACAAACGATCTCGATCTGTTACGGCTTAACCGATCGGCATTGAACCTAGCCCCCATAGACAACTTTAACCAGTTTCGTACGAGCGACACGGAGCAAAAGATCATTCGCGACGTTGAATCGGGGCGAAAGCCTGACATTCAAGTGACGTTCCTGTCGCCGAGCGAGAAGGTTGGCTCGCCAACCCTCGACGGAAGAGGAGGAAGCGACGGGGCCACTGATTCGCACCCGTGAGAACGTCGATGGACAACTACATCCGCATATCGTTTACCGACAACCCATTCACTTCAGGCGCGCCGGGCCTCTCAACGAAGGAACTCGCAAGGGCCGAGAAACGCCTTGGCGTGCCGATACCCGCGCCCCTGGTCGCTCTCTATCGCGAAATCAACGGGGGGGTCCCGCTTAATGATGTATTTGAAGACGAGCATGGTGAGGACCATCTCATTGCGGGTCTAATACCAATGCTGAAGCCCCGAGTCGAAGGCGACACTACCCTCGAGGAGACCTACAAGCGCTTCCGGGAAGAACAAAAGGTGTTGGAGAAGTCTGAGCTCCCATTCGCCCGCGACGTTGGCGGAAACCTCTTCTGCCTCGATGCGAAATCGGGCGAAGTCAGACTCATCTTGCTGGACGTAACACCGGTGGAGCGGACTGTTCTTTCCGCCGGACTGAAGGCATTCCTAGACGAGATGGCGATGTACGACGATTAGGCTGTGGCTGCGTCACGACGGCGCGGTGGACCAGTTTGCGTACAGCCTCAACGGCGAGCTGGTGGGGGCCACCACGCCGGAGTGCCAGGTGAGCTTCGAGCGCGACCTGGCGGTCCAGTCGTGCGTGAGGTGCAGGTGCTCGACGGGGTCGCGCACGAGGTGAGCACCGCGTGGGACCCCGAGGGTGAGCGTACGGGCCGCCGCACGTCACTGGGTCACGTCGAGCAGGTGGTGCGCGACATCTTGGGCAACCGGGTGCAGAGCG
>JAUHZF010000277.1 GCA_030426145.1 Polyangia bacterium | reverse complement strand
CCAGCTGCGCCGCCTCACCACCGGGGGAAACACCGTCGACGCCGCTTGGGCTCCGGATGGTCGTTCCGTCGTGCTCGAGCGTCGCGACGAGGCTGGCTGTGGCGCGCTCTATCGCCTCGACCTCGGCGGCGGCGATGAGACCCGCGTCTCGCCCGAAGGAGGCTGCGCGTCTCGACCCTGGGTCACCGTCGACGGGGCGGTGCTCTTCGCGTGGGGCACGAAGGGGCCCTGCGGTCCGAGCGCGCTCGGAGGCGAGGTCGCAGGCGCCGAGTGTGATGTCGTGAGCGTGAAGGATGGCAAGGTGCGCAAGATCGCGGCAGGGCCCGAGCTCGCCCTCGAGCCGGCTCCCGGAGCGCGGGGCTACACCTTCTTCAGCGCCCGTGAGCAGGCCGACTTCGAGCTGATCTCGCTGTCGCCCGAGGGGGAACGAAAGCGCCTCACGACCGCCTTCGGCTACGACGGTGGGGTGGCCGTCTCGCCCGACGGCACCAAGCTCGCCTGGCACGCTGCACGCCCGAAACGCCCAGCCCCGCCGCCCCCCGTCGAAGCAGCACGTCCGGGGGAGAAGGCACCGCCTCCGCCGCCGGCCGTGCCGTCCGTGGCGCCGCGCAAGCCGGCCGCGCTCGGGCTCTTCGTATCCGGGGCAGGGGGGCAGCACGTACGTGCGCTGCCGTCCTTCGGCACCTATGCCGGCCAGCCGGCCTTTTTGGCCGACTCGCGCCGGATCGTCTTCGCCTCTGACTACGACGCGATGGGCGAAGGCGAGACCGAGCTCTACATCGTGGACCCCGAGGGGGCGGTGACGGCTGCAGGGCACCCTCCCACCGAACGGCTCACTTACAGCGCAGGCTACGACGGCGCGCCCCGAGTGTCGGCCGATGGGCGATACATGCTTTTCGCCTCGGGACGTGGTGCCAAACCGGGACAGACCGACATCTTCGTGGCGACCCTCTGGGAGGGCGCCCTCACGGATGACTGAAGTGGCGCGCGGGTCTTCGGCGGGCTACATGCGCCCCATGCGTCGGGGATGGTGGTGGCTGCTTCCGCTGATCGCGGTGGGGTTGCCGATGTGCGGAGACGACGCGCCACCGTCACCGACCACCTCGAGCAGCAGCTCCTCTTCGACCGGCGGCGGCGGCTGCCCCATGGGGCCACCGGAGGCCTTGTTTAAGCTGCGTGTGAGCACGGACGACGCGGCGCAGCTGCCCGAGGACACCACGGTCACGGTGCGCTGGAGCGCAGGCGAGGAGCCGGCCTTCGTATTGAACGATCCCACCACCCACAAGACCCTCGAAGACGGCAGCAACGTCGTCTGCGCCCCGGCTTTGGGCTCGGGCGGAGCCGGGCAGGGCGGGGCTCGAGGCGTGGGCGGAGGTGGCACCTGGGCGCTCGCCTGCGACCTCTGGACGAGCGGCACCACGGAGGTCACCGTCACCGCCACCGGCTATCCCGAGACCGTCGAGACCTTCAAGCCAGAGACGATCGACGATTGCGAGATGCCGGTGCCGAGTGAGGTCGAGCTCATCCTCTCGAACGCCCCCGACGGGACCTGAGCCGCAGACTCAATGCAGCCGCCAGGGCCAAGATGCTCATGCCTCGCCACGGCGCGCCATCTCCGGGGCCGGTCGTGGTGCAGTAGCAACCACGTGAGCTGTACTCGACACCGGGCATGGGAGCGTCATCGGAGACGGCCTCCTCACGTGAGATGTCCACCCCCTGTGGCGCCACGAGGCCGCCTGGAACGGCCCCCGCCGCATGCCCATCCATGCCTTCGGGGACCTCGACCGGCTGGACCATGAGCTCGGGTCGACCGTCGCCCACGACCCGCGAGCGGTCGACGGCGACGAAGCTCGTGTAGGGGGTCACGAGGCTGTATTCGAGCCCGAGGGCCGTGATCTTCTCCCGCGTGTCGGGGCGGGGCTCGAGCCAGCTGACCTCGCTGAGGTGGCCGATCTTCGAGCGGGCCCAGAGGGCGCCGAGCACACCGCCCTTCTCGCGAGGCGCCATCACACGATGCACCCGCACCGGGAGCGACATCTCGGTCTCGCCGCGGCGCGCGGTGACCACCACCTCGTCGGGCAGGGCCTTGTCGTAGCGGCCGTGCAACACGATGGGGTGGCTGGCAAAAAGGTCCGGCAACGGGTCGGGGAAGATCTCGCTCCCCGCAAACGCGCCCCAGCGAACGTCGAGGCCGGTGAGCACCGGGCGATCGATGTAGTGGTAGAAGCGGTTGACCGCGTCGGCTGGGTCCTCGCGCGTGCTCGCGTAGACGGCGATGCCTTCTCCGGCGCGGCTCAGCCCCTCGAGCAAGTGACGGTTGGGACTCGAGCCCACACCGAAACCAAAGACGCGCGCCCGCTGACCGCGCTCCTTCAAGGTGGCCACCAGCTCCGCGCTTCCACGGAAGATCTCGTCCTCGTTGCCTACGTACCCATCGGTGAGGAAGAAGACGTAGCGGTTGCGGCCCGGCGCGACCTCGGAGCCCAGAGCCGTTTGCACGGCACTCGCCATCATCGTGCCGCCGCCGGCGCTGAGCCCGTCGACGAACTGCAGGGCCTGGGCGACGTTCGTGCGGTTCGCCGGGCGTGGGGCCTTGAACAGCCGTCGCGACGACCCGGCAAAGGTGACGATGTCGAATGTGTCGTGGGGCCGCAGCCCGGCGAGCGCCTTCAGCATCGCCATCTTGCTCAGCCCGAGCGGACGGCCGTGCATCGACCCCGATACGTCGAGCACGAAGATGAGCTCCCGGCGGCCCACCAGCTCGTCCACGTCGAGCGCGGGGGGATGGATCACGAGGGCGAAGTAGCCGTCGTCGTCTTCACCGCTGGTGACGAGGGACGCGAGCGGCTGCTTTCCGGCGACGCGGTAGCGCAGCACGAAGTCGCGGTTGGGGATGCTCTCCTTCTCGGCCAGGGTCAGCCGGAGGCTGCCATCGGCGGGCTGCCGCGCGGCGACCTCGTGGGTGGGCACGCTGTGGCTGATGATGGGGAGTGCCGCCTCCGCGATGACCTCGATGGAGATGTCGTGGCCACTGCGTTGTCCGCGGCCGAGCACCGGCGGCGAGATCCGGGATGCGTCGGGGACTTCGTCGGTGTCGGGGTGGGTGCCTGTGCCCGTTTGCGGCTGGGGCTGCGTGCGCCCCGGCATGAAGCGCGGGCCGACCACCATGGGGAAGACGAACTCGTAGCTACCGAGGTCGTAAGAGAGGTCCTGCACGTAGGTGATGTCGACGTCGATCTTCTCGCCGGGGGCGATGTTGGCCACATGTTGGGTAAAGACGTTCGGCCGCTCTTGCTCGAGCAGAGCCGTCGTATGACCCTGGCGCTTGGCCGCCTCGTAGGTCTTGCGGGCTCGGCTCCGCTCGTCGATCTGCGCCGCGATCACCCGGTCGCCGATATGCATCTCCATCGCCCCCACCGCGCTGTTCTCGGGGAGCGGGAAGACGTACACGACCTCGATCGGCTCATCGAAGGGGTTCTCGTAGGTCTGCTCGACCTGGACCGATGCCACGAAACCGAGCAGATGCGCGGTCACGTGGGTGTGCTTCAGGGGCAGGGGCAGGAGCTGGTCCCCGTCGGAGGTGGCGACCTTGAGGCTCGGCAGCTCGCCGGGGTCGGTCATCGACACGAAGGACCGTTCGGTGTCGACGACGAAGGGCTCTCCCTCGAGGGGCACGGGTGGGGGCGGGGGCGTGTCGGCGGCCACGACGACCTGGGGCGCCTCGGCCGGGTCGTCGGGGTGGTGCGTCACCCAGTCGCGGGTGGCCGAACCGCCACAAGCGAGCAGAAATAGAAGACAAACCGCGAGCCATCGCCGGATCCCCATGAAGAACGAACGACCCGCCAGCGAAGGCCTTACAGCCGCGGGCGTGCTTCCCGCCGATTTGTTGGCTCGGTCTCGACAAAACGACGACGGGCCAGCTCCCCGAGAGGAACTGGCCCGCGCTTCGGCCCTTCAGAGGGCGCTTCGATCAGAAGTCGTGGCTGTGGCCACCACCGCCGGCCGGCTTCTCGTCCTTGGGCAGCTCGGCCACCATCGCCTCGGTGGTGAGCATGAGGCCCGCGACGGAGCTGGCGTTCTGCAGAGCGGTGCGCACGACCTTGGCCGGGTCGATGACGCCGGCGCCGAGCAGGTTCAGGAACTCGCCGGTGGCGGCGTTGTACCCGAAGTCCTTCTCGCCCTCGCGCACGCGCTGCACGATGATCGAGCCTTCCTCGCCAGCGTTGCTGGAGATCTGACGGAGGGGCTCCTCGATGGCGCGACGAATGATGTTCACGCCGATGCGCTGCTCGTCGCTGGCCTCGACGTTGTCGAGGGCGGGCTGGGCCCGGAGCAGGGCGACACCACCACCGGGGACGATGCCCTCCTCGACGGCGGCGCGGGTGGCGTGGAGCGCATCCTCGACGCGCGCCTTCTTCTCCTTCATCTCGGTCTCGGTGGCGGCACCGACCTTGACCACGGCGACGCCACCCACGAGCTTGGCCAGGCGCTCCTGGAGCTTCTCGCGGTCGTAATCGCTGGAGGTGTTGTCGATCTGGGTGCGGATCTCGGACTGACGGCCCTCGATCTTGTCCTTGTTGCCGGCGCCGTCGACGATGACCGTGGTGTCCTTGTCGAGCAGCACCGTCTTGGCCGCGCCGAGGTCGGAGAGGGTCACGTTCTCGAGCTTGAGGCCGAGCTCCTCGCTGATGACCTGGCCACCGGTGAGGATGGCGATGTCCTTCAGCATCTCCTTGCGACGGTCGCCGAAGCCGGGGGCCTTGACGGCGGCGCAGGAGAGGGTGCCGCGGAGCTTGTTGACCACGAGGGTAGCCAGGGCCTCGCCCTCCACGTCCTCAGCGATGATGAGCAGGTTCTTCTGCTGCTTGGCGATCGCCTCGAGGACCGGGAGGAGGTCCTTCATGTTGGAGATCTTCTTCTCGCTGATGAGGATGAGGGTGTCCTTCAGCTCGGCCTTCATCGTCTCGGGATCGGTGACGAAGTAGGGGCTGAGGTAGCCGCGGTCGAACTGCATACCCTCGACGACCTCGAGCAGCGTCTCCGCGCCCTTGGCCTCTTCGACGGTGATGACGCCTTCCTTGCCGACCTTCTCCATGGCCTCGGCGAGGAGCTTTCCGATCTCCTCGTCGCCGTTGGCGCTGATGGTGCCGACCTGGGCGATCTCGTTCGCGTCCTTGGTCGGGGTGGAGAGGGTCTTGAGGTGCTCGACGATGGCCGCGACGGCCTTGTCGATGCCGCGCTTGATCTCCATCGGGTTGTGGCCGGCCGCGACGAGCTTGGCGCCCTCACGGTAGATGGCCTGGGCGAGCACGGTGGCGGTGGTGGTGCCGTCGCCAGCGATGTCGCTGGTCTTGCTGGCCACCTCGCGCACCATCTGGGCGCCCATGTTCTCGAACTTGTTCTCGAGCTCGATCTCCTTGGCCACCGTGACACCGTCCTTGGTGATGGTGGGGGAACCGAAGCTCTTCTCGATCACGACGTTACGACCCTTGGGGCCGAGGGTCACCTTGACCGCATCGGCGAGGGCGTTGACGCCGGAGAGGATGTTGTTGCGGGCGGACTCGTGAAAGACGATTTCCTTGGCACTCATGGTCTTGCTCCTTCAGCTCTAGGAAAGGTCGATCACTCGACGACGCCGAGGATGTCGTCCTCGCGCAGGATGAGGTGCTCCTCACCCTCGAGCTTGACCTCGGTGCCGGCGTACTTGCCGAAGAGGACGCGGTCGCCCTCCTTGACCTCGAGCTTACGGACGCTGCCATCCTCGAGGATCTTGCCGTTGCCCACCGCGAGGATGGTGCCCTCGATCGGCTTCTCCTTGGCGGTGTCGGGGATGATGAGACCACCCTTGGTCGTCTGCTCGCCTTCGTTGCGCTTCACGATCACGCGGTCGTGCAGGGGACGGATCTTCATGGTGTCTTGGCTCCGTTTTTCTATCGGCAGGGTCGTGTGGCGGGCGTACGTCGCCGCTCCCACATCGACTGATGTTTGAGGACAGGTGCCCACCTTGCCGGAGATCGTCGTCGCAGCGCGGTAGGCTCAGATTGTTGGCACTCGCACTCGGGGAGTGCTGAGCGTGTGGCGCAACGTAAGCGCCTCAGCCGAGGTGTCAAGCGCCAAAAAGCAGAAACATGTCCCCGCGTTGGCACTCGGTACGGGGGAGTGCTCAGGGGACGTGATTTCGGCCAGTTCTGAAGGTTTGCAAGATCTGGCCGTACGGATTTCCGTGGGATACGACATTTGAAGACGCCTGAATAGAAGCGTCTTCAAACCGATGCTCACCCCGAGGGGGAGAGGCCACCTCGAGGGTTCGGAAAGGCGAGGTGACGAATGAACATCGATCTGACGACGGACGTCGATAGCTACTTCGAGAGCATGGTGAAGGACGCCCTCACGGCGCACCGGCTCGAAACCACTGAGGCAGCGGAGCGATATGTCTCCGGTCTCCTCATCGACTACGCCCGGGGTGAGACCGTCGAGGCGCTCGACCGGCCGCTCACGTTCCAGCTCCAAGAAGCGCTCGAATCACGCGGCTCGGAGCGGTTCCGGCGGCTTCAGCGCATCGGAGATGCGGTGCTGTACTTGCTGGGTTTCTTCGACCGATCCCTCACCAAGCGCGGCGCCGATCGCGACTACGTCATGAGCGTGGGCTCGAGCGCATACGGCCACGCGTCGGCCATGATGCGGCTCGGAGGCAACTCGGGGCTCGACGTGCTGCATGAGCTGTCGCGAAAGTTCGAGGGGTTCGTGCGCGTCCTCGGCGAGGTCGCGGGCAAGATCATCCGCCCCAGCGACCGAGCCCTCGTACTGCGCGCCTACGAGCGCTGGGAGCGAGGCACGTCGACGGGCGTAGAGGGCATGCTCGTGGAGCTCGGGGTATGTCCGGTGCGCGGGACGGGGGGCGTGCATTGAGCCCGCGTCGGGTTCAGTGGCGCCTCATCCAGCTGTACGGCCTGTCCGAAGACCTCCCGGACGTCACCCGTTTCATACAGCCCAGCAACGACCGCGAGCGCGTGCTCGTGCGCGAGCAGGCCGATGCCCTCGAGATCTCGGTGGAGCTCCCGAGGCGGGCCCTCGACGGACCCGGCGATCTCGACGAGCTCTGCCAGGTGGTGGAGGGGGTCAGCCACTTCGTGCTGCTGGTCGAGCGGGCCCGGAGAGCCCTGCCGACCTCGCAGCTCGAGCTCGAGCTCCAGGCCGAGCTGGACAAGTTCGCGCTGCTCGCGACGCTCGACACCCAACCGGCGTCCCGCAGCCGCTTCGTCGCGCTCCACCGCCGCCTGTTCGACGACGCGACCTTTCGAGACCCAGAGGGTACGGAGCTCGGTGACCGCTACCGGTTGGCCCACCGCTTGGCGGCGCGGCTCTGCTGGCGGTTGGGACGGGAGCACCTACACGCACGCCACCCGCGCCAAGCTGTCGATACGACTGCACTTCTTCGGTCACTCCGGGCCTTCTACCACCTCGGGCCGACGGAGAAGGTCGCTCGCGCCGAAGCGGCCTGAGCGCACGCCCTCCGGGCAGGGTTTGGGTTTCGCCGCGGCTTCGGCTAGCAATGAGGCCCCTTGGCCAGCAACTCACTTCCCCCTCCCGCCAGCACGGCGCCCCCTGGGGCCCCGTCACGCCGCACGCTGATACTCTCGGGCGCAGCGGTGGCGCTCGTTGCGGTGGTGGGTCTGGCCGGGTGGCTGTATCGTCATCCCTGGGGCGCCGAATCGACCTCAGGTGACACCGAGCGCCGGGCGTCAGAGCCCTCCAAGGCGGATGCTGCGACGCCTGCCGGGCTCAAAGGCGACGGGGTAGTCGAGCTTCGTGATCTGAAGCTCTTCACCAAGAGCGACACGGACACCGCCGTCTACTACGTGGCGGAGCTGGTGAACGTGGGCGCGCGCGCGGTCGCTCAGCCTCGGGCCGAGATCGTCCTCTACGACGGGCAGCGCCAGGTTCTGGGCGAGGCCAGTTGTGACGCCATGGTGGTGATGGACCTCGAGCCCGGTGAGGCCGTGCCTTGCACCGGGGTGGTCTCGAAGGGCAGTGGTTTCACGTCCCATCGGGTGACGACGTCGTACTCCGCCCCCGACGGAGGACGCCGTGCGGCCGAGCTCAGCATCGCCGAAGTGGATTCCGCGGCGCCCAAGGAACGCTTCGCCGCGCACCGGGTGACGGGCACCATCACGAACCGGAGCGCCTTCGAGGCGAGCGACCTGTGGGTCATCGTCGGGCTCTACGGCGAAGACGGAAAGATCGTGGGCGCGGGACGCACGACCCTCGCAGATGCGCCGCTCAGCGCGGGAGGCACGGGCCCCTTCGCCGTGTCGATCTTCAACGTCTCCGGGCGGTCCAAGACGTCTCGCGTGCTCGTGTACGGCTACGAGCGGCGTTGAGCGCCTGGCTCGGTCTCGAGCTCGGTCTCGAACTCGAACTCGGTCTCGTCCGCGCTCGAACCGCGAACCGCGAACCGCGAACCTCGAACCTCGAACCTCGAACTTCGAACCTCGAACTTCGAACTTCGAACTTCGAACTTCGAACTTCGAACCTCGAACCTCGAACCTCGAACCGAGCCCCCCTTTCTTGACCGGGGATGGCGCCCGTATTCTGATCCCGCCCATGGGAGACGGTGATCTGTCCAACCTCAAGGTCTTGGTCGCGGACGATGAGCCACAGCTGCGTGCGCTCGTCGTGAGCTGTGCTCGGTCGCTCGGGGCCGACGTCGTCGAAGCGGGAGACGGCGACGAAGCCTGGACCCTCGCCGACGCAGAACACCCCGACGTGGTGGTGCTCGACGTCATGATGCCCGGGATGAGCGGCTGGGACGTCTGCCGTCGCATCAAGACCTCCGCGACCACCGCCCGCGGCGGGCGACCCAAGGTGCTGATGCTCACCGGGATCGGGGAGCACCTCAACGAAATGACCTCACCGCTCTTCGCCGCCGACGACTGGATCAACAAGCCATTCGACGTCGCCGTGCTCAAGGAGCGCATCACGCAGCTCGCCCGCGCCGTGCTCCTCGAAGGCACGGGGCCCTCCATCAAGAAGGCGCGCCCGTCCTCGGAGCCCAAGGCCGAGACCCCGCCCAAAAAGAAGAAGGCGGGAGCCAAGAAGGCTGCGCCCAAGAAGAAGGCCGCGACCAAGAAGAAGGCTGCGCCCAAGAAGAAGGCTGCGCCCAAGAAGAAGGCTGCGCCCAAGAAGAAGGCTGCGACCAAGAAGAAGGCCGCGCCCAAGAAGAAGGCCGCGCCCAAGAAGAAGGCCGCGCCCAAGAAGAAGGCCGCGCCCAAGAAGAAGGCCGCGCCCAAGAAGAAGGCCGCGCCCAAGAAGAAGGCCACCACGCGTCGTGCAGCGAAGAAGGTGGCGGCGAAGCGGGCCGCGAGCGGTGCGAAGAAGGCGGGCCGCCGCAAGGCGAAGCGGGCCGCGGCCAAGAAGTAGCGGCGAGGGCGGCTTCCCGTCGGGACCGTGCCGCCGAGAGGCCGACTCTGGGGAGGGGGAATGCCAGGGCCGGCATCGGCGTAGCCTTGTCAGGTGGAACTTTTGGGGTTTCCGCGCGTCGGACCTCAGAGGGAACGACAACCCCGTGTCGTCACCCCACCGTCTGCTAGGATTCTCGCCACATGCCAGCCAACCTCGCCAACATCCAGCGTGTGGCCCGAAGCGCCGAGGCCCGCATGCGGGTTGGTCGTGTTCTCGCGGTTCTACCGACGCAGTTGACCCTCGCCTTTGGGCTCGTAGGCGTGGCGGTGGCCGCCCGAAAGGTCTTCCCCGAGGTCATCCAGGAACCTTGGGCTTGGGCGGCACTCATCGGATCGGGGCTCGGAGTCGCGGCTTCCGTCATCTACGCGGCCGTCCGAAAGCTGCCGCCTCACGCCGGCGCGATCGTGCTCGACGACCACTTCCGTCTCCACGGCCGGCTCACCAACGCGATCGAATTTTCGACGGTGGCCGCCGCCCAGCGCACGCCGTTGATGGAGGCGGCCATCGAGGATGCTTGTGAGCGCGGGGAGAAGCTGTCGGCGTCGGCGGCCGTCCGCATCCCGGTGCCACCTGAGCTCGCGGTGAGCGCCTTGGCGGGACTCGCGGTGGCAGGCTTGACGCTGCTCGAAGTTCAGACGCTGCGTGAGGTCCCGCCGCCGCCTGCGCAGGCCAAGATCGACGCACTGCAAATGGAAGACGACGACCTGGCCATGTTCAAGGAGGCGCTCGAGCAGCTGGCCAAGGACAACCAGAACCCCGAGGTGCAAGAGGCCATCGAGCGGTTCAACCGCCTCGTCGAGCAGGTCGCGCAGAAGAAGCTGAACCGCGAGGATGCGCTGCGCGAGATGCGGGCCCTCGAGGACGAGCTGCTGAAGGGCGCCGAGGCCGACAAGAAGGCGCTCGAGGATGGCCTCGAGATGACGGCCAAAGAGCTCGAGAAGAGCGCGCTGTCCAAACCCGTCGCAGAGGCGCTCAAGAAGAAGGACCTGGAGAAGGCGAAGGAGGAGATGAAGAAGCTCTCCGAGAGCCTCAAGTCCGAGAAGAACAAACCCGACAAGGCTGAGCTCGAGCGCCTCCGCAAGGCGCTCAACCGCGCATCGAACAACAAGGACAAAGCCCTCGAGCAGCTGAACGAGCGCCGGGCAGAGATGCGAAAGAGCCTCCTCAAGCAGAAAGAGGAGCTCAAGAAGAACCCGCCCAAGGACAAGCAGGAGCGGGACCGGAAGAAGCGCTTGCTCAACAAGAAGAAGCGCGAGCTCGAACGCCTCGATCGCGAAGCCAAGCGCCGCGAGAATGCCAAGCGTCGGCTCTCACAGCTCGACCGAGACCTGGCCCAGGCCGCGCAGGATCTCATGCGCGATCTCGGCATGTCTTCGGACGACCTCCAGAAGGCGGCCGAGGACCTCAACCGCCTGCAGCAGCAGCAGATGAGCGACAAGCAGAAGGAGGAGCTTCGCAAGCGCCTCCAAGAGATGCGCGACCTCATCCGACAGCAGGGGCAGGGCGGCCAGAACATGCGCCAGCGGCTGCAGCGGTTCCTCAATCGCGCCCGTGGTGGCCAAGGTCAGATGCGACCGGGCCAAGGCCAGCAAGGGCAGGGCCAGCAGGGGCAGGGGCAGGGCCAGCAGGGGCAGGGGCAGGGCCAGCAGGGCCAAGGCCAGCAGGGGCAGGGTCAACAGGGCCAGGGCCAGGGTCAACAGGGCCAGGGCCAGGGCCAGCAGGGGCAGGGCCAAGGTCAGGGTCAGGGCCAAGGTCAGGGGCAGGGCCAAGGTCAGGGTCAAGGCCAGGGCCAGGGCCAGGGCCAGGGCCAGGGTCAAGGTATGGGTCCTGGCCAAGGCATGGGTCCGGGAGGCATCCCGATTCCGGTCCCGGGTAGCGGCAGTGGCAACCAGCCTGGCGGCCAGGGCAGCGGGGAAGGGGGCGACAGCTACGGCAGCGGCAGTGGCGGTAACCCCAAGGGGGACAAGACCGACATCAAGGGGCGAACCCACGACGTGCGCGCTGAGGGGATCGACAACCGAGGGCCGACGAACGCCGAGGTCATCCTCTCGGCCGCCGACCGAGGCTTCAAGGGCCGTCCCTACCGCCGCGTCTACCGGCGCTACCGGACCGTGGCCGAAGACCAGTTGGATACCGAAAAGATCCCCGACGGCATGCGTTTCTACGTGCGCCGCTACTTCCAGCTCATCCGCCCTCGTGAGTGAGCGGCGGAACTCCATCTGCACCTGGGAGGCGTGCCACGCCGTCCCTGGCTGGGGGCGATGGGCGGGCGGAGCCGACGCCGTGTCACAAACCGGCTAGAAGACTTCCCTCGAGAGAGGGCGGAGAGAGAGACGCGAATGGCCGAAGAGAAGAAAGAGTCACGCAAGGCGGTCAAAGAGTTCCAGAAGAAGATCGGCACGCTGCGTGAAGAGGTGGGGAAGGTCGTGGTCGGCAACCGCGAGGTCGTCGACGGCGTCGTGACCTGCATGCTCGCCGGCTCCCACGCGCTGCTCGAGGGCGTGCCGGGCCTCGGAAAGACGCTGCTGGTCCGCACTTTGGCCTCCGCGGTTCAGCTCCGTTTCTCACGCATCCAGTTCACGCCCGACATGATGCCGGCCGACATTCTCGGCACCACCGTGATCGACGAGAACGAGACCGGCGAGCGCATGTTCTCCTTCCGCGAAGGCCCCGTCTTCGCGAACATCGTTCTCGCCGACGAGATCAACCGCGCCACCCCCAAGACGCAAAGCGCGCTGCTCGAGGCCATGCAGGAGCAGCGCGTCACCATCGGCAACACGACGCACCATCTCCAGAAGCCCTTCTTCGTGCTCGCAACGCAGAACCCCCTCGAGAGCGAGGGCACCTATCCTCTTCCCGAGGCGCAGCTCGACCGCTTCTTCTTCAAGCTCCACGTCGACTATCCGAGCCGTGACGACCTCCACAGCATTCTCGACCGGACCACGGGGGAGAAGACGCCCGAGGCGGAGCCCGTGCTCGACCAAACGGGCATCATCCAAATGCAGAAGCTCGTGCGGGAGGTTCCGGTGTCACGCAGCGTGCAGGACTACGCGGTGCGCCTCATTCAAGCGACACATCCGCAGCACAAAGATGCCGACCCCGACGTGAAGCGATTCGTGAACTTCGGCAGCTCGCCCCGTGGTGCGCAGGCGCTCCTTTTGGCGGCCAAGATCACCGCGCTTTACGAAGGTCGCTTCGCGCCCGGCATCGAAGACGTGAAGAAGGTGGCCGTGCCCGCGCTTCGCCACCGGGTCTTGCTCAACTTCGAGGGCGAAGCCGAAGGGGTGAAGACCGACCAGCTGCTTCAGCGCATCATCAAGAAGCTCCCGGAGAGCGCGAAGTAAGGTACCGACCGGGTGGGG
>JAUHZF010000276.1 GCA_030426145.1 Polyangia bacterium | reverse complement strand
AACTCCGACAGGCTCGAGTCGAGGAAGCGGCGCGGGCGGAGATGGTGGAGGAGCGGCGCAAGCACGGTGAGCTGCTCGAACGACTCGAGCTCGCCATCCAGCACGGACTCCTCTCGGTCGTGGTGCAGCCAAAGTTCGACATGAACCTCCGGCCCGTTGGGGGGGAGGTTCTCGCGCGGTGGATCGACGAGGAGCGGGGCTTCATCTCGCCGGCGGAGTTCATCCCGCTCGCAGAGGACAACGGGCTCATCGTGCAATTGGGATGGACCATCCTGGAGAAGACCTGCGAGCTGCTCAGCCGCGCCAAGGCGGCGGGCTTCACCGTTCCGCCGCTGGCGGTGAACGTGTCCACACCGCAGCTCGCGGCCTTCGGTTTTGCCGGCGATCTGCTCGAGACCCTCGCCGTGTTCGGGCTCACACCCGAGGACGTGAACGTCGAGATCACCGAGAGCGTCTTCTCGAGGGACATGACGCAGACCAAGGCGATTCTGGAGCGCCTGGCAGAGACGGGGATGTCGATCTACCTCGACGACTACGGCACCGGCTACAGCTCGCTCGGCTACCTCAAGGCGCTGCCCCTCACGCACCTCAAGCTCGACCGGACCTTCATCATGGCCCTCGAGCGAGACCGCGACGACGTGGCGATCGTCGAGGCGACCATCGCCATGGCCCATACGCTGGGCATGCAGGTCGTTGCCGAGGGCGTCGAGATCGAAGCCCAGTGGCGCTTGTTGCGTGAGATGGGTTGCGACGTCATCCAGGGCTACTGGTCCGGCCGGCCCATGCCCTTCGATGACTTCCTGGAGGTCGTCCAGGCCGAGCGCGCCGCGTGCGCGCCCGACGACGACTAGCGGGGGCTACTCCGCTTCCCAGACCTCGCCCTGGTGCCAGAGCGAGCTGAGGTCAGCCGAGGGCTTCGCCGCGACGGCGCGCTGCGTCTGCTCGTTGACGGCGTCGTCGTAGGTGGGACGGCTGACCGCCCGAAAGACGCCCACGGGCGTGGGATGATCGGGGTAGCGAAGCTGGGCGAGGGTGAAGGCGTAGGCCGGGGTGTCCATCGTTTCGTCGTGCTTGCAGATGGCGTCGAGGGACGTCTTGCCCTCGCCGACCTCGACCACCTCGGGCACCCCGAGCTGGTTGAAGCGGATCCCCTTGGTGCCGCCGGCGAAGAGCATCGGTTCACCGTGCACGAGGCGCAGCTGCTGCTCTTCTTTGGCGTCCTTGTTGGTGATCTGGACGAAGGCGCCGTCGTTGAACACGTTGCAGTTCTGGTAGATCTCGATGATGGCGGTGCCCTTGTGGGCATGGGCCCGCTTGATCATCTCCTGAAGGTGCTTCGTGTCGGTGTCGATGGACCGGGCCACGAAGGTGGCGCCAGCGCCGAGCACCACGCTCACCGGGTCGAACGGGTTGTCGACCGAGCCGAGCGGCGTAGAGGGGGTGCGCTTGCCCGTCTCGCTGGTGGGCGAGTACTGGCCCTTGGTGAGACCGTAGATCCGGTTGTTGAACAACAGGATCTTGAGGTTCACGTTGCGGCGCATCGCGTGGATGAGGTGGTTGCCCCCGATGGAGAGCGAATCACCGTCGCCGGTGATGACCCAGACGTTCAGCTCGGGACGGCTCACCTTCAGGCCCGTGGCGAAGGTCGGGGCACGGCCATGGATGGAGTGCATCCCGTAGGTGGTCATGTAGTAGGGGAAGCGACTGGAGCAGCCGATCCCCGAGATGATCACCGTCTCGTCGCGGTTGACGCCGAGCTCGGCAAACGACTTCTGAACCTGCGCGAGGATGGAGTAGTCGCCGCAGCCAGGACACCAGCGGACGTCCTGATCGCTCTGGAAGTCCTTCTTCTTCAGCTTGATCTCGGAACCCATGTCTCTCTCACTTCCCGAGTAGCGACTCGATGGCGGCGGTGACCTCGCTCACCTTGAAGGGCTTGCCCTGTATCTTGTTGAGCGGGACGGCATCGACCACGTATTCGGCGCGCAGCAGACGCACGAGCTGGCCGAGGTTCATCTCGGGCACCAAGATCTTCTTGAAGCCCTTCATCAGGTCGCGTCCCACCCGGGTGACCGTGAACGTGCGACCGTCCCGCAGCGTGACCGTGCCGGACGAGCTGTCCACGGCGTAGGGCGCAGCGCCTGCGGCTGCGGCGGGTGCGGGTGCAGCGGGTTGAGCCAGCGCAAGTGCACGTGGCTCACCTTGGCGCCGCCCTCACGAAGCTCGTTCACGGACTTGGTGATGGCTCCGTAGGTGGAGCCCCAGCCGATGACCAGGACCTCGCCTTCGTGCTCGCCGTTGACCTCGATCGGGCCCAGCTCCTGCTGGATGCGGAGGATCTTGTCGCGGCGCAGCTCGCACATCTTCTGGTGGTTCTCGGGGTCGTACGAGACGTGGCCCGTGAGGGCGTCCTTCTCGAGGCCGCCCACGCGGTGTGCGAGTCCCGGCGTGCCCGGCTTGACCCACGGGCGGGCCAAGGTCTTCTCATCACGCTCGTAGGGGAAGAAGTTCTCGGGGTCGGTGCGAAACTTCGCGGGGAAGGGCGCGATGTCGCTGAGCTTGGGGATGCGCCAGGGCTCGGCGCCGTTGGCGAGGTAGCCGTCGGTCATGAGCACGACGGGGGTCATGTACTTGACCGCGATGCGCACGGCCTCGATGGCGCAGTCGAAGCAGTCGCCCGGGGTGCGGGCCGAGAGCACGGCCACCGGGCTCTCACCGTTGCGTCCGTAGAGCATCTGCAGAAGGTCGCTCTGCTCGGTCTTGGTGGGGAGGCCGGTCGAGGGACCACCGCGCTGCACGTTGACCACCACCAGCGGTAGCTCGAGGCTCACGGCGAGACCCATCGCCTCGGCCTTGAGCGCGACGCCGGGGCCCGACGACGCCGTCACGCCGATGGAGCCACCGAACGAGGCGCCGATGGCCGCACCCGCAGCCGCGATCTCGTCCTCCACCTGGATGGTGGTGGCGCCGTAGGCGCGGTAGCGCGACAGCTCGTGCAGGATCGTGCTCGCGGGCGTGATGGGGTAGCCGGCGTAGAGGAGCGGTAGCTCCGCGAGGGTGGCTCCGGTCACGAGGCCGATCGCGGTGGCCGAGTTGCCCATGATGTTGCGGTACTTGCCAGGAGCGATCTCGGCCCGCTTGACCTGCACGCTCTGGGTGAAGATCTCGGCCGTCTCACCGTAGTGGTAGCCGGCCTTGAAGACCTGGATGTTGGCGTCGGCGAGCTCGGGCTTCTTCTTGCGGAACTTGTCGTTGATGGACTTCAACGCCGGCTCGATGGGCCGGTTGAACATCCAGAAGGTCATGCCGAGGGCGAAGAAATTCTTGCAGCGATCGATCGACTTGGCGTTGAGCCCGGAGTCCTTGAGGCACTCCTTGGTCAGTCCCGTGACGTCGACGGGAAACACCTGGTAGCCCTCGAGGGATCCGTCCTCGAGAGGGTTGCTCTCGTACTTGGCCTTGGTGAGGTTGGGCTTGGTGAAGGCCGCCGTGTTGACGATGAGCGAGCCGCTCGTGACCAGGTCCGGGAGGTTGGTCTTGAGCGCAGCGGGGTTCATCGCCACGAGGACGTCGGGCTGGTCGCCGGGGGTGAAGACCTGGTGGCTCGCGAACTGGAGCTGGAAGCCCGAGACGCCGAAGAGGGTACCGGTAGGAGCCCGGATCTCGGCCGGGTAGTCGGGCAGGGTGGATAGGTCGTTGCCCGCCACCGCGGAAGCCTTGGTGAACTCCGAGCCGGTCAGCTGCATGCCGTCGCCGGAGTCGCCGGCGAAGCGGATGACGACGGAGTCGACCTCGATGATCGGGCGCGGCGTCGCGGACATATCCTGCCCCGTGGGGGTGCTGCTCGTGGCCATGGGTGCGTGTCGCTTTACCGCTTCCGCGGCGCTCTGCCCACCCCTCCGAACGGGCGGGTGTCACATCTTACGTATCGTTACAAAGGAGTCGAGCCCGGATCCGTTGCGGCGCCGTCGAGCGGCAGGCGCAGGATCCGGGCGATTCGAGCTCCTCAGGAGAAGGCGGCGTCCACGAGCATCTTCTGCTCGAGGTTGTGGCTGGCCTTCGAGCCGGTGGCCGGGCTCGCGCTGCTGGGGCGCGACACCACGCTGAGAGGCAGGCGACCGCCGAGCAGCTCGCTGAAGTGGGCGTTGATGTAGAACCACGAGCCCATGTTCCAGGGCTCCTCCTGAACCCAGACCAGCGGCGTGCCGTCGGGGTAGGCGGCCAGGGTCTCGTTCAGCTCGCGGTTGAGCGGGTAGAGTTGCTCGAGCCGCACGATGGCTACGTCGTCGATGCCCTCCTCGAAGCGATGCCGGGCCAGGTCGTAGTAGACCTTGCCGCTGCAGCAGAGGACCTTGCGGGCCTTGCTCGGCTCGACCTCGACATCGCCGATGACGCGCTGGAAGCGGCCATCGGTGAGGTCCTCGAGGGTGGAGGTCGGCTTGGGTCCGTCGGCGCTGAAGGCG
Organism: Polyangia bacterium; assembly: GCA_030426145.1. Taxonomy (GTDB): domain Bacteria; phylum Myxococcota_A; class Polyangia; order Polyangiales; family Polyangiaceae; genus JAPYTK01. The sequence continues at coordinate 8,426 of JAUHZF010000276.1, read as the reverse complement.
GCGCGGAGCAGGCTCTTCGGGGTGAGGATGACCAGCGGCTTGCGCCACTTGCGACGCACCTGACGACGCAAGCAGTGGAAGAGCTGGGCGGGGGTGGTGAGGTTGCAGACCTGGATGTTGTCTTCGGCCGCCTGCTGCAGGAAGCGCTCGAGGCGGGCGCTCGAGTGCTCTGGACCCTGGCCCTCGTAGCCGTGGGGGAGGAACATACAGAGCCCCGAGAGCCGCATCCATTTGTCCTCACACGAGGTGATGAACTGGTCGACGATGACCTGGCCGGCGTTGAGGAAGTCGCCGAACTGCGCCTCCCAGATCACCAGCGCTTCGGGGTAGTCGAGGCTGAAGCCGAACTCGTAGCCGAGCACCCCCGCTTCGCTCAGCGGGCTGTTGACCGACTCGTAGCGTGCGCGGGGGTGGATGAGGTTGAAGGGGGTGAAGGGTTCACCCGTCTCCTGGTCGATGATGATGGCGTGACGGTGGCTGAAGGTGCCACGCCCCACGTCTTCGCCGCTGATCCGGATGGGCGTGCCCTCGTCGATGAGGGTTGCGTAGGCGAGCTGCTCGGCCGCGCCCCAGTCGAACTCGGTGCCTTCGGACAGGCGCTTGTAACGCTGCTGGAGCAGCATCTTGATCTTGCGGTGCGGCGTGACGTGCTCGGGCAGGATGTTGACCGTCTTGGAGACCCGCAGGAGCGTCTCCTTGTCGACGGAGGTGTCGACCTCGGGGCAGCTCTCGTCGCTGCCGCCCACGTAGTCCTGCCATACGCCACCGAGGGTGGCCGGAACGGGAGAGAAGCCCTCCTGCTTCACCTCGTCGAGCGCCTGCTTGAGGCGTTGCCGCGCGCGCTCTCCGATGTCGGTGGCGAGGTCGGCGTCGATCTGACCCATCTCGACCAAGCGCTTGACGTACATCTCGCGCACGGTCGGCTTCTGGTCGATGACCTTGTACATCAGAGGCTGGGTAAAGCGCGGCTCGTCGCCCTCGTTGTGACCGTGACGGCGGTAGCAGTAGAGGTCGATGAGCACGTCCTTGTTGAAGCGCTGCCGGTATTCGATGGCGAGGTGGGCGACCTGCGCCACCGCCTCCGGGTCCTCGCCGTTCACGTGGAACACGGGGCAGTTGAGCATGCGCATGATGTCGCTCGCGTACCGGGTGGAGCGCGAGTCGTAGACGTCGGTCGTGAAGCCGATCTGGTTGTTCACGATGACGTGGATGGTGCCGCCGGTGGAGTAGCCCTCGAGGTTCATCAGGTTGAGGGTCTCGGCCACCACGCCCTGGCCGACGAAGGCCGCGTCGCCGTGGATGAGCAGCGGCACGACGCGACTGCGGTCCGCGTCCTCGTTGCGGAGCTGTTTGGCCCGAACGCGACCCATGACCACCGGGTTCACGAACTCGAGGTGGCTCGGGTTGAAGGTCATGGTGAGGTGGACCTTCTTGCCGATCGACGTGATGCGGTCGTTCGAGAAGCCCAGGTGGTACTTGACGTCGCCGCGACCGAGGTAGCGCTCGGCGTCGGCATCCTCGAAGGCGTAGAAGATCTCGCGCAGGCTCGTCTCGAGCGTGTTGACGAGCACGTTGAGGCGGCCGCGATGGGCCATGCCGAAGACCATCTCTTCGATGCCGCACATCGCACCTCGCTCGATCATGATGTCGAGCAGCGGGATGAGGCTCTCGGCGCCCTCGAGCGAGAAGCGCTTGGTGCCGGGGGCGTAGCTCGAGTGGATGAACTGCTCGAGGTTCTCGGCGTCGATGAGCTTGGTGAGGATTTGGATCTGCTCGTCGCGGTCGATGCTGAGGCGGTTGTGGCTCGCCTCCATCAAGTTCTGGAGCCAGTGGCGCTCTTCGGTGTTCTCGATGTAGCGGAACTCGACGCCGATGGTGCGGCAGTAGGTCTCCTCCATCCGGGCGATGATCTCGCCGAGGGTCTGTTCGTCTGGCCCTGGGATGTCGATGGTGGGGAAGCTCTTTCCGAGGTCGTCCTCGGTGAAGCCGTAGGTCTCGAGGCGGAGCTCGGGGGGGCGTTCGGGGCGATCGTAGAGCGGGTTGAAGTGCGCGAGGAGGTGTCCGCGGAATCGGTAAGCGGTGACGAGCGCGTAGACGCGGCCGCTCTTGCCGTCTCGTCGGCGCTCGGGCCCGCGGTAGTCGGTGGACTCGGGGCCGACCATGATGGAAGGCATCGAGACGTCCCGCGTGTCCTCCGCATAGGCTCCGCCGCCGTTGGGACTGGGCAACGAGACGTTGTGACCGTTGTCGAAGAAGCGACGCCAGCTCTCGTCGACGGAGGCCGGGTTCTCCAGGTAGCGAAGGTAGAGCTCTTCCACCAAGCCCTGGTTGATGCCGAATTGGGTGCTCATGGCAGCGTGGAAGGTACCGCCGATGGGCAGGGACCGCAAAAGTCGAAAAAAGGTCCCGCGCTGCCATCGTCCACCCCTCCGTTTGCCATCTCACCGGTGTAGGGTGACGGGCATGTCAGCAGCACCGTCAGGACCCTCCGGAACCGGCGCAGATCGCTGGAACCGATACCGCGCGCTGTCGCTCCACGAGCGGGCACTGGGCCTTTCTCTCGACTTGTCTGCGATGCCCTTTTCTCGGGCCGATCTCGACGCCATGGATGGCGCCCTGACGGCAGCGGTCGAGGCGATGGCGAAACTCGAGGCGGGCGCCATCGCCAACGTCGACGAAAACCGGATGGTGGGACACTACTGGCTTCGTGCGGCCAGTCTGGCCCCCGAGGCGTCGCTACGCGACGCCATCGACGAGGCGCGAGAAGCGACGCTGAAACTCGCCGCCGACGTGCGTGAGGGGCGACTGAGGCCCGAGAAGGCCGATCGGTTCACGGCTGCGGTCGTGGTCGGGATCGGAGGGTCTTCGCTGGGACCCATGCTCGTGTGCGACGCGCTCGGCACCGAGGACGGGGTGGAGGTCTCCTTCCTCGACAACACCGATCCCGACGGCGCCGACCGCATGATCGCACGGCTCGATCTGGCGACCACCCTGGTGGTGGTCATCTCGAAGAGCGGTGGCACCAAAGAGACCCGCAACGGCATGTTGGAGATGAAGTCGGCCTACGAGGCGGCGGGGCTCGCCTTCGGTCGCCACGCGGTTGCGGTCACGTCGTCGGGCAGCAAGCTCGATGCGGTCGCGGACGCCGAGGGGTTTCTCGCTCGCCTTCCGATGTGGGACTGGGTTGGCGGTCGCACGTCGGTGACGAGCGCGGTGGGGCTGTTGCCGGCCGCGCTGGCTGGCGTCGACGTGCCCGCCCTCCTCGCAGGGGCGGCGGAGATGGACGCCCTCACGCGACGCGCCTGGAGCGACAACCCAGCCGCCTGGCTGGCCGCGGCGTGGAGGCTCGCCGGTGACCGCGCGATGGTGATGCTCCCCTACAAGGACCGGCTTCAGCTCATCTCACGCTACCTGCAGCAGCTGGTCATGGAGTCGATCGGCAAGAAGCTCGACCTCGACGGACAGGTCGTGCACACCGGGATCACCGTCTACGGCAACAAGGGGTCCACCGATCAGCATGCCTACGTGCAGCAGCTGCTCGACGGGCCCGATGACTTCTTCGCCACCTTCATCGAGGTGCGCAGAGACCGCGCGGGGAGCTCGATCGAGGTCGAGCCTGGCGTGACGAGCGGGGACTACCTCTTCGGTTTTCTCCGAGGCACCCGAGAGGCTTTGCTCGATCGAGGCCGCGGCTCGGTCACGCTCTCGATTCCCGCCGTGGACGCGCGGCGGGTCGGCGCCATCATCGCCCTCTACGAGCGGGCGGTGGGCTTGTACGCGACGCTGGTCAACATCAACGCTTATCACCAGCCGGCCGTCGAGTCGGGCAAGAAGGCCGCGGCACGGGTGCTCGCGCTGCAGGGGGCGGTGGTGTCGGCGATGGGCCGCGAGCCGAAGAGCGCCGAAAACCTCGCGGAGGCGGCCGGCAGCGACGACGTGGAGACGGTGGCCGCCATCCTGCGGCACCTCGCCGAGAACGGACGCGCCGAGGTCACCGGTGGCCCCGCGCCATGGGACCAGCGGTTCAGGGCGCCGGAAGCGTGAGCCGTTCCCAGAACTGCTGCATGTCGTCGTAGACGGGGGCCTCGATCCGAAGGCGTTCGCCGGAGGTGGGGTGCGAGATGACGATGTCGAGCGCGTGAAGCGCTTGGCGCGCCATCTCGAGCCGCTTCATGTCGTCTTCGGTGAGCTCTCCGTCCGCGCCGCGCGCGTGCATGTTCTCGTCTGGGCCGTACAGCTTGTCGCCCACCAGCGGGAAGCCCAGCGCCGTGGCGTGAACCCGGATTTGGTGCTGGCGCCCGGTGTGGAGGGTGCACCGCAGGCGCGCGTAGCGCCGGCTCGGGTCGTCGCGACGGCAGCGCCGCTCGAGAACCTCGAAGGTGGTGGCCGACGCCTGGCCGGTATCGGGGGCGGCCACCCGCATCTTCACCCGGTAGGGGCTGTGGCCGTCGGGCTCGAGGGGGAGCTCGCAGCGATGGGTGTCCCACTCGGGCCATCCCCAGCAGATGGCCTCGTACCGCTTCTCGACGTCGCGTCGTTCCTCGAACTGGATCTTCACCTCCCGGTCGCAGTGCCGCGTCCGGGCCAGCAGGAGCACGCCGCTCGTCTCCCGGTCGATGCGGTGGAGGAGGGTCAGATGCTCGTCGGGGCGTCGCTCCGCCAGAATCATGGCGACGGTGCTCCGGTGGTGCCGGGCGGTGGGGTGCACCACGACGAAGGGGGGCTTGCAGATCGCGAGGAGGTCATCGTCCTCGTAGACGACCGGGAGCTCGGTGTCGGGCACCTCCTCATCCCAGGCCGGGCGCCACAAGACCACCCGCTCGTGGGCCTTGAGGCGATGGTTCTTCTTGAGGCGCTTTCCTTTCACCCCGTAGGCGCAGGTCTGGATGATGAGCTGCGCGCGGTTGCGGCTGGTGGCGCGGAGCTGACGCTGGAGGAAACGGTCGAGGCGGAACCCCGTCTGCTCGGGCGGGACGCGCAGCACCCGCATGATCGCTTCGTCGTCGACGTCGTCGGGGCGCACGATGCCCTCGCGAAGGGCGCGGAACTTGCGCTCGCGGTGCTCGAGGGGGTCTGCGCGACGACGGGGCATGTCAGGACCTGCTAAACGCCCTTTTCTCACAAATCGTGCTACACGCGGTCCCCATGGATGTCCTGATGGCTTGCTCTGAGCTGGCGCCCATCGTCAAGGTGAGCGATCTCGCCGACGCGGTGGCGGCGCTGGCCCGCACCGTGAGCCGGCTCGATCACAAGGTGACCGTCGTCCTCCCCAAGTACCCGCAGACGGAGGAGGCGGGGCTCATGCTCGCCCGGCGCCTCACCTCGCTCAAGTTCGAAGTCGGGGGAGAAACCGTGGCCGCGACGCAGTTCGACACGCGGCTCGGTTCCGGCGTGGAGCTCATTCTCCTCGACCTGCCCGAGGTCCTCGAGGCCGGCACCGTCTACGGTGACGACGAGGCCCGCCGCTTCGGACTCTTCTGCCGCGCCGTGGCCGCTCTGGTACGCGCCCGGGAGAAGGCGGGGGCGCCCTTCGACGCCATTCACGCCCACGATTGGTCCACTGCCCTGACGCTGCATCTGCTGAAGGATGTGGACATCAAGCGGGTCTTGACGGTGCACGACGCCCGTCACCAAGGCCGGTTCCCCAAGGCCACCATCGACACCGTGGGCTTGAGCTGGGACGACTTCACCCCGGACGGCCTCGAGTTCTACGGCGACGTCAGCTACCTCAAGGCGGGCGTGCTCGCGGCCGACCAGATCGCGGTCGCCTCCAGCACCTACGCCGAGCACCTGCTCACCCCCGAGGGAGGCCAGGGGCTCGAGGGCGTCTTCGCAAGCCGGGAGGGGGCCCTTCACGGTATCCTCCACGGGATCGATTACGCCCACTGGAGCCCATCCACCGACGCTCAACTGGCCGCGCGCTACGACGCCGAGGCCGTCGAGAACAAGGGCCGCTGCAAGGCGGCGTTGCTCCACGAGCTCGACTTCTCGCTCTCGCCCGAGCGCCCGCTGCTGGTCTACACCGGTCCCATCGACGAGCAGAATGGCGTCGATCTCATCGCGCGCGCCATCGAGAGCATGGTGCGCTCCGGAGCCCGGGTGGTCGTCGGCGGCGACGGGGATGCGGCCCTCAAGGGGCTTCTCGACGACGCGACCGCTGGGCTCGATGAGGATGCCGCCTATCTCGGCGCCGTCAGCGAGCCCCTCGAGCACCGGTTGCTCGCGGCCGCCGACGGGGTGCTGGTCTCGGCGCGTCACGCGCCTTCGGCCACGCTGTGTCAAAAAGGACAGCGCTACGGCGCGGTGCCCATCGCGCGGGCCGTGCCCGGCGTGCGGGACTGCGTCATCGACTGTGACGCCAAGCTCGAGACGGGGACCGGCTTTCTCTTCGCCGAGGACGATCCGAAGGATCTCGCCGGTGCCGTCGGTCGCGCCATCGGGGCGATGCAGAGCCCGGGCTGGGGCAACCTCCGGCGCCGCGTGATGCGCCTCGACCTCAGCTGGGAAATGGCAGCGCGCCGGTACGTCCAGCTCTATCGCCCAGCGCTCGAAGACTGAGCGCTCGACGGCCCTGCGCTCGAAGACTGAGCGCTCCAAGGCTGAGCGCTCGACAGCCCAGCGCTCGACAGAGTTTTTGGCCGGCTGTTTTCGGCGGCGCGGGAGCGTGATTCAATACGTTCGTGCGTCCGCGACGCGCCGGTATCGATCATGCGCAACGCAGCTCTCGGGATTTTGTGGCTCACCCTCGTGGGGCTTGCCTTCGGCGGTTGTGCCTTGCCCCGAGAGGGCGAGCTCGCGCTCGAGTGCGTGGTCGACGCCGAGTGTGACGACGGCAACCCCTGCACCACGGGGCGGTGCTCGGCTGCCGGCTTCTGCGAGATGGAAGTGCTCGACGACGTGGTCTTGCCCCAGGTCGCTGGGGATTGCCGCCTCGCGGAGTGCATCGGTGGCGAAGTACGGCAGGTCCCCATCGACGACCCGCCCGAGGACCGCAACCCGTGCACCGTCGACCGGTGCGAGGACGGCGAGCCGATCAACGACGCCACGGCGCTCGAAGACAGTACCTGCCAGCTCGGGACCGGCACCGGCACCTGCCAGGATGGCGAATGCGAGGTGACTTGCGTCGCCGATGGCGGCTGCAACGACGATCAGGAGTGCACGGAGGATCGCTGTGACATCTCGCGCGGCGTATGCGTGTTCACGCCTCTGAACGGCGTGGTGGCCGCGAGCGAAGAGGGCGGGGACTGCTCGCTGCGGATCTGCCAGGACGGCGCCCCGACCGATGTGGTCGACAACGGTGATCTGCCCGACGACCTCGAAGACTGCACGCGCGATAGGTGCGTCGAGGGTGTGGTCACCTTCGATGATCGTCCGGCGGGCTTTGCCTGTAGCAGTAACCAAGCCCTCGCCAAGCTGTGCGACGGCCTCGGGAGCTGCGTGGAGTGTTTGAACCCGAGCGACTGCAGCCACCTCCCGCCCAACACCGGATGCGCACAGCGAACCTGCACCGCCGGAGTATGTGGCCAGAGCTTCAATCCGCTCGGCACCCTCGTGGGCACACAAACCGCAGGCGACTGCAAGCGGGTCCAGTGCGACGGCATGGGCGTCATCGAGACCGTGCCCGACGGGACCGACCTGCCTCCGGCCACCAACTGCCAGACCGCAGCCTGCACCGGGCCAACGCCGGTGGTCACCGACCTCCCGCTCGGCACCGCGTGTGGCGCCAATGGGGTGTGTGACGGCATGGGTACGTGCGGTGCGTGCAACGTGCCCACCGACTGCGGCATCGATACCGAGTGTCGCGCCTGGCAGTGCGTCAACCAGACCTGCGTCGCGAACGATACGCCTGCCGGCACCCCGGTGATGAACCAGACCGCGGGCGACTGCGTCGAGGTGCAGTGCAACGGGATGGGTCAAGCCGCGCCGGTACCGGTGAACGACCCGTTCAACGACAACAACGAGTGCACCGACGATCTCTGCATCAACGGTGTTCCGCAGAACCCCAACAAGGGCACCACGGAGCCGTGCTCGACGGGCTTCTGCAACGGCGGCGGTGCCTGCGGTCAGTGCAACAACCCGGGCCAGTGCCCTCAGGGCGACGGGATCTGCGAGGTCCCGGCCTGCAACGCCAACCTCTGCTCCATTCAAGACCAGCCGGCGGGCACGGTGGCTCCACCCAGCGAGCAGACCGACGGCGACTGTCTCACTGCGGTCTGCGACGGCATGGGCGAGGTCTCCATGACCCCGCTCGTCAACGACGCCGACGTGCCCTTCGACAACAACGAGTGCACGCAGGACGTCTGCAACATGGGGGTTTTCAGCAACCCCCTCGAGCCGGCGGGCACCCTCTGCGCCTCCGGGGTGTGCAGCGGCGTGGCCACCCCCGCCCCCACGAGGAACAGCGACGTGCGGGGATTCGCAGGGGT
>JAUHZF010000616.1 GCA_030426145.1 Polyangia bacterium | reverse complement strand
CTGAGGGCGAGACCACCGGTGATGGCGCCCACCACGATGCCCGCACCCGCCACGGAGAAGCCGGCGATGGCGAGGGGCCATAGGTCGCCACCCTCATCGTCGGGGCCGGAAACAACATCCTTCTCGACGGCCTTCATCGCGATGTCGATGGTCCGCTCCGAGCCCTCGTCGAGCACGAAGGTCTCGGCGTAGTCCTCGTAGCCCTCGGCGCGCACCACCATCTCGTGGGGCCCAGGGTCGATGGGGAAGGGTCGTCCCCATGCCTCCACCACCTCCTCGTCGATGGTGACCTCGACGTCGATGTCGGCGTCGACACCATCGATGTCGAGCTCGAGCTTGGGGATGCGCGGTTCGAGCTTGCTCGCGCGTTCTCTCGCGTCGTCCCGTGCCGCGGTGAAGGGCTCCGGCTCTCCGTCCTTCTCGGGAAAGCTGGCGGCACGCTGGTAGGCCTCGAACGCAGCGACCAGCTCGCCGAGCTTTTCGTGCATCTTGCCCACTTCGATGGCCGTGGTGGGAACGCCCATGATGTCGTCGGCGCGACGATAGGCTTCGAGCGCGGCGCGGTAGTCGCCTTCTTCGACCCTCTCGTCCCCCTGCTGCACGAGCGTGCGCGCGGCGTCCCGATCGATCTGTGACGGGCCATCGTCGGCGAGGGCGGGCCCGGTGAGGAGCAAACCCAGGACGACGAGACAAGCGCTGCTAGAAACCGAGATCGCTCTTGCCACGACGCTTCTTATTACCCGAGCTGGGGTCCGGCGTGGACGTCGACTTCGGGGCGGGGGCAGGGGGAACCGCCGGTGGAGGGCCGGCGCTGAGCGGCTTGGGTGATGGGGGCGGCGTGGCATCGGCCTGCGCTTCGGCTTCGGCGGCCGCCGCTTCGGCGTCGAGCGAATCGGATACGGCCCGGTTCTGCTCTGCGCGCCGCTGGTCCTGGGCGGTTTGCGCCATGTTCACCGCCTGAACCGACCACGCCGGCTGTGCGATGGTGGCCACCGTCGAGCTCGAGGTGAGGAAGGTCACGGCACCCACCGACAGCAGCACGGAAGCGGCGACCGTGAGCCCGGCCACCGCGGTGGTCCAGCTGCGCTTGGGTTCGGCGGCGGGCACCACCGAACCGAGGTTGCCCTCGGTCATGGAGTCGACGACGTCCACCGACGCGAAGGAGTCGGTCGCGAAGGCAGCCACCATGTCGCGTGCCGAGGCAAAGCGCTTGTCCGGGTTCCGGTTGAGCGCGCGCGCCATCCAGGCATCGATGTGATGGGGAAGGTCGACCCGGTGCACACTGGGCGGCTTGGGCGGCTTGTTGACGAGGTTGAGGCAGAGTTGCCCCAGGGTCCGTCCGCTGAAGGGCATGTGCCCGGTGAGCGAGACGTAGATGACCACCGCGAGGGCCCAGAGGTCGGCCCGGTAGTCGACGTCGTGGTTCTCGAGCACTTGCTCGGGGCTCATGTACTCCGGCGTGCCCACGAGCTTGCCGTCGGTGGTGAGGCCGCCCATGGCCGGCAGACGCGTCTGCTTGGCGAGGCCGAAGTCGAGCACCTTGCAGAAGATGCTGCCTTCAGACCGGGTGAGGAAGATGTTCGCCGGCTTGATGTCGCGATGGATGATCCCCTGCTCGTGCGCCCGACTCAGCGCGCGGCCCACCTGCGTGAGCACCTTGGTCGCCTCGGGCACCGACAGGGGGCCTTGCTGGCGGATCCGGTCCTGGAGGGTGTCTCCCTCGAGGAGCTCCATCACGATGTAGGGGGCACCGAAGCGGGAGACGCCGCTGTCGAAGGTCTGCACCACGTGCGGGCTCTTGATCTGCGAGGCGGTGCGGGCTTCGAGCTGGAAGCGCTTGATGGCCTCATCGCCGTCCTCGCGGATGCTGTCCGCGACGAACTTCACGGCCACGCGGGTGTGGAGCCCATGGTGGTAGGCCACCCACACCTTTCCCATCGCGCCCTGTGCGATGGGAGCGATGAGCTCGATGGTCTCCGTGACCCACTGACCTGGCTCCGCGCCCATTCGACCAAGAGTTTAGACGACGGGCTCCACCCCCCTCAAGGCAGGGGACACACATGCGGCCATCTGGTGCCTGAGCGTGGGTTCAGCGGTGTGCAGTCTCGGGGCCGCCGTCCTCTCGCACGGTACGCCAGCGCACCTACCCCTTCGCTACCCGTCGCAGATGTCTTCGCAGGCCGGATTGACGCACATGAGCACGTCTTCGAGCAGCTGCACGCTGTCGGGCCAGTCGAGGTAGCACTGCTGCTGGCAGGTGAGGTCGAGGGGTGGGCAGTCGATGAAGCACGACCAGAGCCCGTTGCACTGTGGATCGGCGAGGCAGATGTTGAGCACCGCGGGACAGGAATCGAGCGCGCACTCGGCGCAGTCGTTGAAGTCCTCGTTGCCCCAGAAGGGGCACTTGTCGTCGCAGGTCGTGCCCGCGCAGCCGGTTACGAGGAGAACCTGAGAGATGCCGTCCTGGTGCTGTTCGAGGCAGGTCTGCTCGCAAGCGGCGTCTTCGTTGCAGTAGTCGAAGCAGTTGATGAGCCCGAAGCAGTCGGGGTTGTCGGTGCAGTCACACCAAGCTTCGGGGCACCGTTGGGCGATGCAGTCGGTGCAGT
>JAUHZF010000275.1 GCA_030426145.1 Polyangia bacterium | reverse complement strand
TCGTCCTGGCCACCCAGAACCCGGTCGAGCAGGCGGGCACCTACCCGCTCCCCGAGGCGCAGATCGACCGCTTCCTCATCCACCTCGAGATCGGCTACCCGAGCCGCGACAACGAGGTGAAGATGCTCATGGCGCACCACGTGAAGGCGGCGGCCGCGCAGGCGGTCATCGATGCCGAGACGGTGAGCGCGATGCAAGAGCTCACCCGGGCCGTGCACGTGGAACGCGACCTCTACGAGTACGCGGTCGGCCTCACCGAATACACGCGCAAAGACCCGCGGGTCATCCTCGGGGCCTCGCCCCGCGCGACCCTCGGCCTCATTCAGGTGGCCAAGGCGGCGGCCATCCTCCAAGGCCGTGGCTTCACCACGCCCGACGACCTGCGTGCCTACGCGGTTCCTGTGCTCGCACACCGGCTCGTGATGAGCGATGAGGTCGACGCCGACCATCAATCGCGCATCGACGTGGTCAAGTCTGCGCTCAGTCGAGTGAGCTACCGCAAGGCGATTCGGCCCGTCTGAGATGAGCATCTATCCCACGCGGACCGCGGCCCACCTCGCCATCGCTGGTGTGGTGGTCTTCGGGGTCGGCATCGCCCTGCGCGAAGCCGTGGTCGTGGCGTGGGGTGGTTCCATTCTCGTTGCGGTGGCGCTCGCGCGGGCGGTCACGCTCGTGAGCGTGATGCGGATCCGAGCCGCGGGCTTCGAGATGCTCTGGACCGGCGCCGAGCGCGTGAAGCGGGCCAAGCCGGGCGAGGTGATCACCCTCGCGGCCGAGGTGCGCAACCGCGACACGCTCGCCGCCCGCTACGACAAGCTGCGCGTGGTCGCTTCGCCGGCCGTCGAGACGTGGGTCGAGCCGATGGCGGGCGAGGTGCCGGCCACAGGCTCGGTCAAGCTCGCGGTGCATGTGCGGGCGCTGCGGGTCGGCTATCACGGCATCTACGGGCTCGCCCTCGAGGTACGTGGTGCACCGGGCTTGTTCGAGGTGCCTCTGACGTTCGCCAATCCTTTTGGCATCGAGGTCGTGCCGCGTTCGCTGGCGCGTCCGATGACCCTCCCTCATGGCGGACGCAGTCGCACCCGCGCCATGGCCGGGCGAGCGGGACGCCAGCGTGGTGATGGGACCGACCTGCACGAGTTGCGCGAGCTGCTTCCCGGGGATTCGTTCCGGCGCATCGCCTGGAAGGCGAGCGCCAAGCGCGGAAAGCTCGTGGTGAAGGAGTTCGAACGGGAGGAGCGCGACGTCGTGATCCTCGTGCTCGACGCATCGGTCGAGCTCTGGTCCGGCGCCACGGGCGGGGCCCCGCTCGATCGCGCCATCGATCTGGTGGCGACGCTCGCCGTGCACCACGTGGGGCAAGGCGACCTCGTGGGCTTGCGCATCGTCGGGTCGCGTGAGCTCTGTCGCGTGGATCCCGACGTCGGGCGGCAGCAGATCGCGAAGATCTCCTCTGCTCTGATGACCCACACCGCGGTGCTCGACGTCGATCGATGCGGATGGGACGACAGCGACATCGCGGTCCAGGTGACGGAGCATCTGCGCCCCCTCGATCCGCGCGCTGTCTCCGACCTGCGCGCCAACCGCATCGACAAGCTCGTCGGGCGGGCCGAGCAGATGCTCTCCCACGCGCCCTTCGACCGGCCTCCTCCGGTGGGCAAGAGCGAGCAGGACGCCAAGCTGCGACGCTACGCGGCTTGTTTTGGGTTGCACGTTCCGCCGCGCATGGAGCCCGACCGCGGTCGTACGGCGGTGGCGCTGGCCGAGACCTTGGGCGACATCGCCCGCACCAAGGACCGGCGCGGACGCGCGAGCCTCGTGCACGTCGTCGCGCCGCCACCGGATCAGATGGATGAGATCGGCAAATCGGTGCGTCGGCTCAAGGCCAAGGGAGCCGTGGTGCGGTGGACGGCGCCGCCTGTCGCGGTGCCGGTGCGCGAAGACCAGCGTGACGAGCTGCCGCCGCTCTACGACGTGGTCGAGCGCGCCGTGGTCATGCGGGCTTCGGTGGCGGGCCTGCGGGGCGAGCAGGCGTTGCGGCGCGCGGGCGTGAAGGTGGTGCGTGCCACGCGGCACGTCGAAGCGCCCCTCCCGACCACGGGCGAGGCGCTCGACGCGCTGGGACAAAACGGCCGGGACGTGGCCTGAGGGACCGTGGTCGATCACGGCGACACCCTCCGACGCTTCAAGGACCAAGGCCTGAGGGCCAAGAAGTCCTTCGGCCAGAACTTCTTGCACGATCGTGGACTCGCGGCGCGCATCGCCGAGCGTTGCACCACACCGTCTGGGGGTACGGTGCTCGAGATCGGGGCTGGGCTCGGCGCCCTCACGGGGCCGCTGCTCGAACGCGCAGGGCGGGTGGTGGCCATCGAGCGCGACCGCGACCTCGTGCCCATCTTGACGGAGACCTTCGACGGCGCCGCCAACCTGCGCGTCGTGGAGGCCGACGCGGTGGCATGGGACTGGAGCTCGGCCTTCGCCGATGATGCCCCGCGGCCCCACGTCGTGGCCGGCAACCTCCCATACCAGCTGAGCGGTCGGCTCGTGGAGCGCGCGGTGCGCATGGCGCGCGACATCGATGGCGCGGTCTTCATGCTGCAGCGTGAGGTCGTGCAGCGGCTGGCCGCGCGCCCCGGCGGCGGCGACTACGGCGTGCTCAGTGTGTTCACGCAAGCGGCCTTCTCGGTCGAGATGGTTCTCAAGGCGCCGGCCGGCGCGTTCACGCCCGCGCCCAAGGTCGCGAGTGCAGTGGTCGCGCTCACCCCCCACGCCGATGGCCCGCGGGCCGAAGAGGACGACGCCTTCCGCGAGGTCGTGAAGCGCGCTTTCGCCCAGCGCAGGAAGAAGCTGCGCAACAACTGGAAGGGCCTCTTCGAGCTCGATGCCGACGGGTTGCGTCGCATGGCCAGCGAGGTCGAGGTCGACCTCGATCTCCGTGCCGAGACCCTCACCGTCGAGGACTTCGCGCGGGTGGCGGCCTGGGGTCGCGACCGCTGAGCGCTATCGGCCGCGCCGAGCCCGTGGCACGACGTCGAACATGCGGTGGGGGCTCGTCGGGTCGTGCGTGGGGGTGCTGTGCTTGGGCGCGGGGTGTGGCTCCGAATCGGCGCCCACGCCGACCGCGACCGCGACGGCCCAGCCGGCCACGACGGCGTCGGCGACCACTTCAGCCGCCCCAGAGGCCACGGCCACGGGCAGTGCCGAGCCCCTCAAGTCGGTGACGGCCGACCCCAGCCGCTTGAAGATCGAAGGCAAGGCCGTTCAAGGCGGGCTGCTACGGGCCAAGCTCGACGACGCCAAGACCCGGAAGATCACGTTTCCGGGACACCGGGTCATCATCTCGCCGGAAGGTGAGTTCTGGATCGCCTTCTTCCGCAACGCGCCGCCAAAGGGCGAGAAGATCACCGTGGTCTTCCCCGACGGCCAGATCTTGGAGCGGGCCTTCGCGGTCGACGGACGCACGTTCGAGAAAGAGAAGATCGACGGCCTGCCCGAGAGCTTCGTGAAGATGGATCCGAAGACCAAGGTCGAGCACGCGAAGATCCATGCGCGCATCGACCAGGTGCGCATGGGCTACGACAAGACGCTCCACTGCCAAGGTGACTGGGCTTGGCCGACCAAGGGCAAAATCACCTCCCGCTATGGCTACGAGCGCACCCTCAACGGTACCGACGGCGGCATCCACTGGGGCGTCGACATCGCGGCGCCGGTCGGCGCACCCGTCAAAGCCCCCTGCGCCGGCAAAGTGGTCGCCATCGAAAAGGACGTCCCCCTCGCCGGCCACACGCTCATCCTCGACCATGGTCAGGGTCTCACGTCGACCTTCATCCACCTCTCCGCCTTCACGGCCAAGGTGGGCGACATGGTCAAGACAGGCGATGTCATCGCCGCCGTCGGCAACACCGGCCGCTCCACTGGCCCCCACCTCGACTGGCGCATGAACCTGTTCGAGGTACGGGTAGATCCAGAGCTGCTCGTGCCGCCCATGCCCTGAGGGAGTCTCGGTCTCGGGCTCGTGCTCGGGCTCGTGCTCGGGCTCGGCTCGTGCTCGGGCTCGTGCTCGGGCTCGTGCTCGGTCTCGGTCTCGGGCTCGTGCTCGGTCTCGGTCTCGGGCTCGGTCTCGAGAACCTCGAACCTCGAACCTCGAACCTCGAACCTCGAACCTCGAACCTCGAACCTCGAACCTCGAACCTCGAACCTGGAACCTCGAACCTGGAACCTCGAACCTCGAACCTGGAACCTCGAACCTCGAACCTCGAACCTCGAGGCCCCCGCCCCCCGAAACATCAGCAGTCCTTGTTCGGGTGGCGCCCCTGCAGGCCATCACGCAGCTTCGGGCAGACGTCACGGATCCCTTGCACGCCCTCGAGGTAGCGGCGCTTCATGTCCTCGAAGAGCGCGGGCTCCTTCAGTCGTAGGTTCACCCGCTCTTCCGGATCCTCGACCACATCGTAGAGCTCGAAGCGGCGTTCGTCGCCGAAGGCGATGAGCTTGTGTCGGCCGTGGACGAGCGCGCGTCGGCGCCAGCTGTCGCTCGTGCGGGGGAGGTCGACGAAGACCGGTCGCGGTGTGGGGTCGACCTCACCGCGGAGCTCCGGCACGAGGCTCTGGCCCACGAACCTGTCGTCGCTGGGAACCGCCATCAGCTCGAGGATGGTCGGGGCGAGGTCGATGTGGCTTCGGGGGACGTCGATGCGTCGTGGTTCAACTCCCGGTACGAACACGATGAGCGGGACGTGCACCAGGGCTTCCCACAGCTCGTAGGCGTGTCGGTGCATGCCCTTCTCGCCAAAGGCTTCGCCATGGTCGGCGCTCACGATGATGGCGGTCCGGTCCGCATCGGGCAGGGCGGCGATCACGTCGAGTAGCTGGCCGACGTGGTGGTCGGTGAAGCGGACTTCGGCGTCGTAACGGTCTCGATGTCGGGGACCGTAATCCGGGTACCCCTCGTGATTCAGGTACCGGTCGTGCGGGTCCATGAAGTGGTACCAGGCGAAGAAGGGCGCGCCCTCGGCCTGCGCTTCGAGTTGCGCCGTGGCCAGCGCGAGGTGCTCCGGGCTCGTGATGGAGTTGTCGGTCTCGTTGTCCTTCTTGATTCCGGGCACCATGCGGTAGTCGTCGAAGGACGACCTGAACCCCGCCGTCTCGTCGAAGTACCAGTGCGCGTGGGCGGCGAGCCGCTTCACCCCGTGCTCGCCGAGCACCTCCGGAAAGAAGACGACCTCCTCCGGATAGGCGCTGAAGAAGTAGCCGCTGCGCGGTAGCTCGCCCGGATAGCGTCCGGCGAGGAGACCACCGGTGCTCGCCGCGGTGTACGACGAGAGCGCGTAGGCGCGCCGGTAGCTGACCGAACGCGCTTCGAGGGCAGCGAGGCGGGGGGCGATGTCGCGTGGGTAGCCCGTCCACGGCATGTCGGCGCGCAGGGCGTCGATGGTGATCACCACCACGTTCATGCCCGCCGGCGGTCTGGGAGCTGCGGCCGGCGTCGCCGAGGCGTCCGTCGACGCTGAAGCCGTCGTGGCCCCAGGACCCGTCGGGCGAGGCGTGGACGGCTTCGGAGCGCCGAGCGGCGGCTCGGCGCTGCAGGCCCACCCCAGGGAGGCCAACAGCACCAGCAGCCTTCGCAAAGAGAGCCCGGTCAGGAGGCCGCGCCGAGGCGGCCCGCCGTGGTCCACGCCTGCTCGCGGTCGATGGCGAGCCAGCGGAGCTGAACCTTCGACTTGCCGGCGGTGGCGGCGGTCTCGTCGCCCCAGCTCGAGGCCTTGGGCAGGCTGAGCTTCTTCTGCTTGGCGAGGGTGGCCACTGCGCTCGCACTGGCCTGGAAGCTGGCGATGCCTTCGCTCGCAAGCGCGCTCACGACCTGACTCGGGATGTACGGCGCGATGACCGCCCGCACCGGCGTTTGCTCCGGCTCCGGGATCTTGTGCATGAACTCGGCCACCGTGCGGACCTCGTCGAGGGCCTCCACCACCACCGCGACGCCGGCTGGCGCCTTGCCGCGTGCGGTCTTCTTGGCCGTGAGCTCGCCGTTCGGCACGCCTTTGATCACGTCGAGCGTGGTCGCGCCCTTCCAAGGGTGCAGGGGCGGCAGCTCGGGCGGGTCGAAGGGGAGGGGAGGCGGTCCCTTCTTCTGACCCCGCTTGCGCACGACCAACACATCCTCGGTGGGGAGGACGCGCGGCACCGTGACGCGAGCCGGGCGCTTGAAGTGGCGTGGATCGCCGACCACACCCTGCGCCACGGCGTAGGAGATGGACTCGGCCGAGGCGACCATGAAGTTCGGTCCGTGTTCGGTGTGAGGCTCCGGGTCGCAGTTTCGCAGGGACACACTGCCCGGCGGTGGCGGGTAAAGCTCGCCGGTCATGATGCGCCGGTCGGGCTCGACGATGCGGGCGCCGGTGGCCACGAGGTCGACGAGCGCGCCCGAGCCACCCATGACTTCCAGGACCTGCCGCGAGGGCGGGGCCAAGAGCAGATCGAGGCGGGGCGGAATGCGCTTGCTCTTCAAGAGGCTGGCCGCGGCGAGCATGTCGCGAAGGGTGACGCCCGAGTCGCCGCCGAGCAGGACCTGGCCCACGGGCTTGCCTTCGAGCTCGCGCGCGGTTCGGACCTCGCCGTCGACATCCATGATGAGGGGGTCGACGGTGGCGAGATCGATCGTGACGACCTCTTCACACGGCGCGCCCGGATCGGGCACGAGGGCGCGGTGGGCCTTGCTGCGACGCTGATCGCGCAAGAAGACCTCGGTCTTGTCGTCGCTCACGAAGAGCGCCGCCGCGGCACCGACCTGGTGGGCTACGCCGCAGAGGACGGCGCGCTTGTTGACGCTCAACAGGCGAGCGCTGGGGCCCGCGTACTCGAGCACGACAGGCGCTTGGTGCTCCTCTTCGATGCGCTTGACCATCTCGTGGAGGCCACGGCGAAGCAGCTCGAGGGCTACGTCTCGTGCGCAGACGAAGGGCCTGGTTCGGCCCGAGAGGTGGATCTGGATCGAGCGCGGGGGGCGCAGCCAGATGTGCCCGGTGACCATGGCCTCGGCGAGCTGAGACGGCGAGACGACGAGCGACAGCATGCCGAGTCCGCCGACCGGCGCCAGGCGATGGTCGTCGGTGAGGGCGAGGCGTGCCGGGGCCGCGAATCGCTCGATGTGCACCGGGGCGGGGAAGCCGATCCCGGCACGCGCGATGAGGATCCCGTGCTCGGGAAACTTCTGCGCCACCGTGCTGGGGCCACCCGCTTCGCGATCCGCCTCGCTGGCGGGGTCGGTCACGCAGGTACCGTCGTAGGCGATGGTGACCTCGGGGCTGGCCTTCTTCATCCCGCGCTCGAGGGCCTCGGAGACGGCTCGAGCGGGCGTGCGAGAGAGGATGACCTGGTCCACCTTGACGCGAACGAGCTCCCCTTTGAGCTGGGGGTCGTTCGCTCGTCCGGCGAGCACCTTCTGAGGCATCGTGCGGGGCGGATCCCCGGCTCGTGCGCGCATCGTGTCCTTCGTCCCTTTCTTGGTGTGTCGACCCCCGTCGGCCCCGAATGGATGTCGTGGGGGCGGGGGGGCATCGCCGCGCTCGGCCGGTGGTGGCGCTCACGGTGAGATGCCCCGCGCCGGTGTCCCTCGGGCATCCTCGGGAAAGCAGCGCGTTCGTTTCGCGAGGCGCTGGTTCCCCAGCGCCGAGGCCGAAACTTAGTCCCAGGGGCAAATGCTGGTCAAGCGGCTCTGCGGTCGCACGCGCTGCACGCCCCCCGCGGGACTTGTCGCCCGGTGCTGACGCGGATGCAAGTATCTCCACGGAAGCGACAGGATGCGACGGCTAGACACCGAAGGTTTCGTCGCTTTCGGGCGTCGGTGGTACCCTATGAGCCTATGTTCCAAGACGTGCTGAAGGACGTGGTGGACAGCAGTGACGGCGGCGTCGCGTCCCTCGTGATGGACCTCGACGGTATCGCCCTCGACCACTACACCCGAGACGACGCGAAGTTCGACATCCAGATGATCGGCATCGAGCTCAGCGTGGTCATCAAGGGCGTGCAGCAGGCAGCCAGCATGCTGGAAGCCGGCTCCACCCACGAAGTATCCATCGTCTCGGACGAGCTCACGACGTTGGTACGCATGGTGACCGACCAGTACTTCGTGGCGCTGTCGCTGGTGCCCGGCGCCAACATCGGCAAGGCCCGCTACCTCCTGCGCACCCGCGTGCCGCAGATGGCCTCCGAGCTCAGCTGAGCCCGGCTTTCGCCGTGCTCCCCGCCGAGGGGCTCGTCGGGTCCCTTCGTACGTTGTCGTACCCGGGGGCTTCGAGTAGGGTGCCGACGCCTCGCCAGGGGGCGTCCGCGCGGTCGCACCGCGTCGGGACCGGACAATACGATGAACATCGATCTGAAGAAGCTTCGTTCGCTGCTGAAGGTGCTCACGGACGGCGACGTCACCGAGTTCGAGTTCGAGGACGAGAACACCCGTGTCCGCCTCACGCGCGGCCCGTCGGGCGCGCCCATGGTCGTCGCCTCACCTTCGATGATGCCGGGCTCCATCATGCCGGCGTCGATGTCTGCACCCCCTGCCTCGATGCCGCCCGAGTCGGTCTCCCCGGAGTCGAAGGCCGACGACCCGAACCTGGTCACGGTCACCTCACCCTTCGTCGGCACCTTCTACCGGTCGCCTTCGCCCGACGCGCCGCCTTTCGTCGAGGTCGGGTCGGCCGTGACCGAGGGACAGGCCCTCTGCATCGTCGAGGCCATGAAGCTCATGAACGAGATCGAGGCCGACCAGTCGGGCACCGTGGCCGAGATCCTCGTGGAGAACGGCAAGCCGGTCGAGTTCGATCAGCCGCTGTTCCGCCTCAGGAAGAGCTGAGCGATGTTCAAGAAGGTCCTCATCGCGAACCGCGGGGAGATCGCGATCCGCATCATCCGGACCTGCCGGGCGCTGGGGATCAAGACCGTCGCCATCCACTCGACCGCCGACGAGGGTGCGCTGCACGTGCGTTTCGCCGACGAGGCCGTATGCGTCGGCCCCCCCGAGGCCACCCGTAGCTACCTCGACATGCCGGCCATCATCGCCGCCGCCGAGATCAGTGGCGCGGACGCGGTGCACCCTGGCTACGGCTTCCTGTCCGAGAACGCAGCTTTTGCGGACCTGTGCCGCAAGTGCAAGCTCACCTTCATCGGACCCACGCCCGAGGCCATGGCACAGTGGGGCGACAAGGTCGCGGCACGGGCCAACGCGACGAAGCACGGCTTGCCCCTCTTGCCGGGAACGGGCGTGCTCGAGAGCGCCGAGCACGCCCGGCAAGAAGCCGAACGCATCGGTTATCCGGTCATCTGCAAAGCGAGCGGTGGTGGCGGCGGGCGCGGGATGCGCATCGTGCGCTCTGCCGACGAGATCGAGGCGGCGTTCCACTCGGCGTCGGCCGAGGCCGAGTCGGGCTTCAAGAACCCCGACGTCTACCTCGAGCGCTTCATCGAGAGGCCGCGCCACATCGAATTCCAGCTCCTGGCCGACCAGCACGGTGGCGTGTGGACGCTGGGTGAGCGCGAATGCTCGCTCCAGCGTCGCCATCAGAAGGTCATCGAGGAGGCGCCGAGCCCGGTCATGACCGAAGAGAAGCGCCTCGAGATCGGTGAGCGCATTCGCGCCGCCGTTCTCGCGACCGGCTACCACACGGTGGGCACCCTCGAGTTCCTCATGGACGAGAACGGTGAGCTCTACTTCATGGAGATGAACACGCGCATCCAGGTGGAGCACCCGGTGACGGAGATGGTCACCGGCGTCGACCTGGTCGAGCAGCAGCTCATCGCCGCGGCTGGCGAGAAGGTCAATCTCCCCGACACCCGCCCCTGGAAGCCACGCGGGCATGCCATCGAGTGTCGCATCAACGCCGAGGACCCGCGGAGCTTTGCCCCGTGGCCAGGGCTCATCACCGAGTATCACCCGCCGGGCGGGGGTGGGATCCGGGTCGACTCCGGCGTCTTCGGCGGCTGGCGCGTTCCGTCCCACTACGACTCGCTCATCGCCAAGGTCATCGCCTACGGCAAGAACCGCGAGGAAGCCTTGGCCAAGATGCGGGTGGCCCTCGAAGAGTTCATCATCGCAGGGATCCGCACCAACATCCCGCTGCACCAGGCGCTGCTCAGCGACCCCGAGGTCGTCGCCGGCAACATGAGCACCCGCACGATCGAACGCATCGTCGACAGCGGTTTCTGACCGCGGCGAGCACAAAGGTAGTAGGGCGGCCCCGATGATTTGGGACCGCCCGTCAGGTCGTGCGGCGTCAGCTCAGCTCACGAAGCCGCGCGTGTTGGTCTCGTGATGGTCGAGCATCTTTTCGATGCTCGACAAGGAGTTCTTGAGGGAGTCGCGCAGCATCTTCACGAGGTCGGCGGGGGAGTTGGCCTTGAGCGCCTCGTAGTACCGCTGCCGCTCGGTCTCGTGGATGATGGCGGGCGGAAGGCCACCCCGCATCAGCAAGAGGTTCATGAAGAGTCGCGCGACCTTCCCGCTGTCGTGGGTGAAGGGAAAGACGCGCGCGAGGTCGTAGTGCGCCTTGGCCGCGATGCGGAGCACGCTGACGCTCTTCTTGGTGTCGGGATCGGTGACCCAATCCATCGTCTGACGCACCTTGTAGGCGATCTTGTCCGGGGCCGCGTACTCGTGGAAGTAGGTGCGGTGCTGCGGCACGTCGCGACGGTACTTGACCGTCTTCACGTCACCCTCGTCGGGGTGGAGCATGATGTAGAGCCGCTTGAGGAGGTCGAGGTTGATCGCGAGCTTCTTCTTCTCGGCGCCCTCACGAATGAAGTCGATGGCCTCCTTGTGCCGCCGGATCGCGTCGTAGATGGGCATCACGCTCGAGTCGACGACGGTGACCTCGTCGGACCGGAGCGCCGTCGTCAGCTCGTCGTAGGTGTAAACGACGCCTTCGAGGGCTGAGTCATGGCGGATCCACGACATGTCGAAGCTCTCGCCGTAGCGGGTCCGGAAGTCTTCGCTCTGGCGTGCGATGCGCTTGTCGACCCGAGCCGCGCGCTCTTCGAGCGTGGGCTTCTTGGGCACCTTCTTCACGGGAATCGGGATGCTGGGCGCCACGGAGGCAGCGACGCGGGGAGCGAGTTCGACCTTCGTCGCTCGCGGTGCCGGAGTCAGCTCGATCTCGAGGTCGTCACTCGCGGTCGTCTTTCGAACCCCACGACGGCTCGGCTTCGCCTTCCGGCCTTTGGAAGACTTGGCGGCCGGCGCCGACGCGCGGGCACCGCTCTTGGCGGCCTTGGGGGCGCTCGCTTTGGCGGCGCTCTTGCTCTTCTTGGCTGCAGCCTTGGGCGCGCTCTTCTTGGCGACGGTCTTCTTCGGCGCGCTCTTCTTTGCCGCCGGCTTCTTGGCGGTCTTCGGGGCGCTCGCCTTGGCGGCGCTCTTGCGCGGTGCCTTGGCCGCCGGCTTCTTGGCGGTCACCTTCTTCTTGGGCGCGGCCTTCTTGGTGGTCACCTTCTTCTTGGGCGCGGCCTTCTTGGGCGCACTCTTCTTGGTCGCGGCCTTCTTCTTGGGGGCGCTCTTGGCTGCGGCCTTCTTGGTCGCGGCGCGCCCCCCCGACGCCTTCTTCGGCGTGGCCTTCTTCGTGGGCGTAGCCTTCTTCTTGGCCGCCGCTTTGGTGGCACGCTTGGGGGTGGACTTCGACTTCGCCGCGGTTTTCTTCTTGGCGGCCGCCTTCTTCGTGGGCGCAGCCTTCTTCTTCGGCGTCGCCTTCTTCTTGGGGGCGGCTTTCTTCTTCGCCGAGGTCTTCTTGGCAGCGGACTTCTTCGCGGGACGCGCTTTCTTCGACGCAGTCGACCTTCGTGTACTCACGGCATTGGCCTCGGTCGGAGCCTATGTAGACTCACGTAGGGAAGTGGCGGGCCCCTTGGGGGCTAGGGTGCGGAAGGCACGCCCGCGTGACCACCGTGTCCCAGGTCCTCCGGGACGCGGCGGCGCGACGTTAGCAGTCTGCAAATTCCCTGGTCAATACAATGTGTTCGTCGCAGGGTTGTGGGAAGTACGTCAGCTTCAAGCGTCGATGTTGATGCCGAGGCGACGACGCAGGTCGAAGTACTTCCGGTCGACACCGAAGAGCGTGAGCTCCTTGATGCGATCTCGGTGACTTATGGCGCTGCTGTCCTCCTCGGTGGCCTTGATCATCTCGGTCGCGATCTCGAGATCATTGGCCACCAAGAACCCTGCACGGTCGGCCGTGAGATCGACACCAGCCACCCATCGCTTGAGGTCGATGGCGCCCGACTGGAGCAGCTTGTTGACCGGATCGGCCAGTTGCTCTCGGACGTGACCCGGGATGTATTGGCGAATAATTTCGACGTTCTCTGCCACCGGCGTCTCGATCTCGTCGGCGAGCGGGAACTGGTCGTGGAACATTCTCACTGCGGCGAAGAGCCAGGCCCGCATGCCCGTCCCGGAGGGGACGAGGTGGCGGATGTACATGCCGGGGCGGTAGTAGGTGAGGTGCCGGGCTGCGATGAAGGCCGCCGCCTGCGTCGGAAGCTCCGCCGCCAGCGCGGCTTTGCCGAGCACGATGCACGGCGGGTTGGCGTGAAGGAACGAGATGCCGCCCTCGTCCTTGATGTTCTGGAAGGTCATCGGCACCTCCATCCCGAGGACGCCGCCCGTGTAGTACAAGGTCTGCGAGATCGGGTAGGGGTGCATCGTGAGATCGAGCGCGTAGGCGGTCTGGTAGCCGAGCGCTTCGAGCGGGTCCGCGTTCTTGGCAAAGACCGCGGGCTCGATGATGCGGAAGATCTCCGTGACGGAAGCATCGCACCAGGGATGGGTGAGCGTACCCTCCCAATCCTCGAGCGAGACCGCCTGCTGGGCGTCGGCCGCCGACTCGGCCCGCATGCGGGAGAAGAAGCGCTCCTCGTCGGGCTCGGCGCTGTTGAGCACGTAGAGGGCTTGGCAGCTACACCAAGCAGGGTCGGCTTCTTTGCCCTCGGTGAAGAGCTTGCGCAGCTTGCGGTAGCCCTGTGGCTCGAAGGCGTTGTTCTTGACGAGGGCCGTCTGCGCTTGGACCGCCTTGTCGTAGTA
>JAUHZF010000274.1 GCA_030426145.1 Polyangia bacterium | reverse complement strand
GTGATCGCGGGTGACGTCGAAGCGGTCGAAGCCGCGGTTGCGCTCATCGAGGACGAGACCTTCGCCATGGTGCATCGGCTCGCGGGTCGGATCCCGATGCATGCGTCGACCTTCCGCCCCGTGGCAGAGGCCTTCCGGCCTGCACTCGAGGCTGCACCTTGGCGCTCCCCGGGCCTCACCTATCGGCCCAACGTCTATGCGATCGGCATGGCCCAACCGTCGCCAGCCACGATCACCCGTGCCCTCGAACGACACGTCTACAGCCCGGTGCGGTGGTGCGAGTCGATCGATTGCGCCCTCGCCGATCACCCGCGGGCGACGCTGCTCGAGATCGGGCCCGGCCACGTACTGACGCGACTGCTTCGCGCCCCTTGGCCCGCCGCTCAGCGCTGCATGACACGCCTCGCCGTGGAGGCCACGCATGGACGTTGAGGCCGTTCAGCGGCAGCTGCGCCGACGGCGACTCTGCTCACCTGATACGCCGCGGCTCGCGCTCGGCGTGGATGCGGTCGAGCGCATGCTGCCCCATCGACCACCCATGCGACTCGTCGACGCGATCGAGGCCTTCGACGCCGATGAGGGTCGTCTGCGCGCCCGCCGCCACGTGGCCGAACACGATCGCGGCTTCGAAGGTCACTTCCCCGGGCACCCCGTCTATCCGGGCGTGCTGCAGGTCGAGATGGCGGGACAGGCCGGGCTCTGCCTCGCGTGGCTACTCGCCCACCCCGATCTCGCCCCTGACGCCGGCCCTCTCGCCGTACGCATGCTCAAGCTGCACCACGCATCGTTTCTGTCGCCCGTCTCCCCCGGCTCGAGCCTCACGCTCGAAGCCAGCGTGCTCGAGGAGGACGGGCTCACCGGTGTCTTCGCAGGCCAGGTCTGGGCCGACGACACCCTCTGCTCTACCTGCATCGCCGAGGTCTACTTTGTCTGAACGACGCGTCGCCCTCACGGGCATGGGAATCGCAACGCCACTCGGCGACGAGCTCGATGGCTTCTACGAAGGGCTGCTCGCCGGCCGCAGCGCCATCACACGATGGCGAACCATCCCCTCCGAACGGATCTACGGCAAGGTCGGTGCGGACCTCGGCGACTACGACCTGGGCGCCGCACTCGCCGAGCTCGAAGGTGCGCTGGAAGACTCCGCCTTTCGCCGTCTCCGCAAGCTCGCGTTGCGCGCCCCCTGGTCGGCAGGCCTCACCATGGTGACCGCGGCGCGCGCCGCCCTCGATGCGCGTTGGTTCGGGTCGTGCGAGCGCGACGAGACGGCGGTCGTCGTCGGCGGTCACAACACCACCAGCGGCTACGTCTACCAGAACGGCCTCGAGTTCGCGGAAGAACCGGACTTCATCGAAGGCCTCATGTCGCTGCACAGCCTCGACACCGATCATGCCGCGAGCGTGTCGGACACCCTCGGGATCCGCGGCCCCATCTACACCGTGGGGGGCGCTTGTGCGAGCGGCAATCACGCGCTGCGTCTCGCCGTCGACGAGCTGCGCTACCGCGGCTTCACCTCCGCCTTCGTGGTCGGTCCCGCCGTCGACTTCTCGCCCGTCGACATCCACGCCATGGCACTCATGGGCGCCATCTCTCACCAGAGCTTCAACGACCAGCCGGAGGCGGCGAGTCGACCCTTCGATGTCCGGAGGGAGGGCTTCGTGCCCGCCCACGGCTGCGCGGCGCTGGTCATCGAGGACTGGGACCACGCGGTTCGTCGCGGTGCGCGGATCTACGCTGAGGTGGTCGACGTGGAGGCCAACGCCGACGCCAACGCCGAGCCCCAACCATCCGGCGAAGGGCAGACGCGGCTCATGCGTCGGATCCTCGCCCGCAATGGTCTCGCCCCCGAACGCATCGACTACATCAGCGCGCACGCCACCTCGACGCCCCTCGGCGACGTGACCGAGATCACCAGCATCAAGGAAGTCTTCGGCGAACACGCCTACCGCCTCAAGGTGAACGCCACCAAGTCGATGCTGGGCCACACCACGTGGTCCGCGCCGCTCGTCGAGCTGGTGGCGGCCGTACTGCAGATGCGCGGCGGCCGGTTGCACCCGTCGATCAACATCGACGAGCTCGACCCCGCCATCGACCTCGACGTCTGCCGGGAAGGACCGGTCGACCAACCCGTCGGCTACCTCATGAAAAACGCCTTCGGCTTTGGTGGCATCAATTGCATCGCCATCCTTCGTCACCCGGAGGCAGAGCGATGAGTCGCATCTTCGTCACGGGGGGCTCGCGCGGCCTCGGGCGGGGCATCGTGAAGGCCGCGTTGAACGCGGGACACGACGTCGCCTTCACTTATCTGCAACAGCGTGCCGCCGCCGATGAGCTCGTGGCCTGGGCACGAACGAACACCCCCGAACGACGCTGCCTCACCTACGCCCTCGACGTGGGCGACCCCGCCGCCGTCGAGCGGGTGGGCGACGAGGTGCTCGAAGCCCTCGACGGGGTGGACGGGGTCGTATGCAACGCGGGGATCGTCGACAACCAGCTCGCGGTACAGATGACCGACGAGGCCTGGGACCGCGTGCTGCGCACCAACCTGACGGGAAGCTTCTACGTGGCCCGTCACTTCTTGATGGCCTTCCTCGGAAGCGGCGGCGGCCGCCTCTTGTTCATGGGGTCGATCGCCCAGGGTGGCCTCAGCGGCCAGGCGAACTACGCCGCGAGCAAGGCGGGATTGGTCGGGCTCGCCAAGACGCTGGCCAAGGAGTACGGCCCCAAGGGGATCACCGCCAACGTCGTGGTGCCGGGCTTCTTCGAGACCGACATGACGCGAGAGTCGATGGCGGAGAGCCACAAGCAGTTCTGGCGTCAGTTCTGCCCCCTCGAACGCATGGGCGAAGTCCGAGAGCTGGCCGAGGTGGTGCTGTTCCTGCTCTCCGAGCAGGCGAGCTTCGTCAACGGGCAGGAGATCGGCGTCACGGGAGGACTCGATTGGGCACGCTGAGGCACATCGGTATCGACAAGCTTCGGCTCTACCCGTCGACCCTGTCGCTGTCGCTCTCGGACCTCTGTGAGGCGCGCGGCCGTGATCCGGAGACGACGATCGCGCACCTCATGGTGCGTGAGCGGACCGTGCTGCCGCCCTGGGAGGACACGGTCACGCTCGCCGTCAACGCGGCCAAAGGG
Organism: Polyangia bacterium; assembly: GCA_030426145.1. Lineage (GTDB taxonomy): Bacteria > Myxococcota_A > Polyangia > Polyangiales > Polyangiaceae > JAPYTK01. The sequence goes on along the minus strand of JAUHZF010000274.1, from coordinate 9,928 downwards.
CTTCTGAGCGACGAAGAGCGGGCACAGACCGAGCTGCTGATCGTGGGTACCGAGACCCCCGTCGACTTGGAGAAGCCCGTCAGCAGCTGGGTGCATCGCTTTCTCGACCTGCCGAGTCGTTGCCGAAACTTCGACGTGCAGCATGCCTGCTACAGCGCAACCGCGGGACTGAGGATGGCGCTGAGCTGGCTCGCCTCCCCCGCCGGGCGAGGCAAGCGGGCCCTCGTCATCGGGGCAGACGCGAGCCTGGTGGGGATCGGAGAGCCCTACGAGTACGTGCTGGGTGCAGGAGCGGTGGCGCTGTCGCTGTCCTCTGACCCCGGCTTCTGCCGAATCGACCCCGCCGTCGGCGCCGTCTACGCCTGCGAGGTCAGCGACGTCATCCGGCCGTCGCGTCGCATCGAGACGGGCAGCTCCGAAGAGAGCCTCTTCGCCTACCTCGAGGCCGTGGCCGGCACCGTCGACGCCTATGTCGAGCAGCATGGGCCTACCGACTGGGCCCACGACTTCGCCGGCGCCGTCTATCACGCGCCCTTTGCTGGAATCACCCTGCGGGCCCACCAAACGCTCCTGCCCGACCTGAGCCGCGCCGAAGCCAGGCGCGACTTCGAGGCGCGCTCGTTGCCCGCCTTGGTGCACCACCGACGCATCGGCGGGATGTACGGCGGAAGCACCTTCGCGAGCCTGCTCGGCATGGTCGACGCAAGGCCCGAGCTCGGCCCGGGTGACCGCCTGAGCATCTTCGCCTTCGGTTCGGGATCCTGTGCCGAGCTCTACCCCGTCGAGCTCGGGCCACGGGTTCGCGAGGTCGCCGACGCCGCGCGCGCGACGGCCAGCATCGACGCGCGTGAGCGCATCGACGTGCCCCGGTACGAGGCGCTGGAACGCGCACGGGACCAGGCGCACGACGCGCCGAACCACCGCCCAGAACGCGAAGCCTGGGCCGACCACTACACACGCATGTGGGCGGGGCAGAGACGCTGCATGCTCGAAGGCGTCGAGGGCTGGATGAGGAGCTACGCATGGTCGTGACGCTTCCCGAGACCCTCGACGGGGACGCGCTCGTGGCGCTGGCCGAGCACCTCGAGAGCTCGCACGTGCCGCGACGCCTGGTGGGCGAGGCGTGCTTCTGTCGTGGGCTCCGACTCGAGGGTGAGCACGAAGCCGATCGAAGCGTCGAAGCCTTCGTACGGGTGGTGCGAGCCTTACGCACCGGCCCCGCGGTGGTGGCCTTCGTCGATGGCGACGCTCGCGGGGCCGGGGTGGGACTGGCGGCAGCCTGCGACCTCGTGGTCGCCTCCCCCCGCGCTAGCTTCGGTCTGAGTGAGCTCTGGTTTGGGCTCTGGCCAGCAGCCATCCATCCCTTGCTCGCCGAACGCATGCGCCCGGCAGCGGTGCGATGGCTGGCGCTGACGGGGAAGACCCTCGACGCCACCGAAGCGCAGGCGCTGGGGCTCGTGGATCGCCTCGGCGACGAAGCGGATGGCAGGCGTGGGCTGGAGGAGGCCCGGCGCGCCGAGCCCGAAGCCGTGGTTCACTACAAGACCATGACCGCCCCCCTCGAGGCGGTGGCTGCGGGCGCAAACGCAACGGCGCAGCGCCTCGGTCACCCCGAGGTGCGGCGCCGCTTGCAGGCCTTTGCGGAGGGCTACGCGCCATGGGGCTGATCGACATCCGCGATGATGGCCCAGTGCGCTGGGTGCGCCTCGCCGACGGGCGCCACAACGCGCTCACCGAGCCCATGGTGGCGGCCATCACCGATGCCCTCGAGCTGCCTGGCGCCACGCGGGTGGTCGTGCTCGCGGGAACGCGCGCCATCTTCTGCAGCGGTGCCGATCCCGACGTGCTCGCTGGCCTCACCGCCGGGGCGGTGGAGCCCACGGAGCTGGTATTGCCCCGGGTCGTACTCGGGGCCGAGGTGCCCGTCGTGGCGGCCATGACGGGGCACGCCATCGGTGGAGGCCTCGTCCTCGGCCTCTGTGCCGACGTGGTGCTCTTCGCCGCGGAGAGTCGCTACGGCGCGACCTTCATGAACCACGGGTTCACGCCGGGAATGGGCGCCACCCGCCTCCTCGAGAAGGTGATGCGACCCGCCTTGGCGCATGAGCTGCTGCTCGGTGGCGAGCCCTGGCGTGGGGCGGCACTCGCCCGCCACGGCGTCGCCAACGTGTGGCTCCGCAACGAGGTGGAAACACGCGCCGAAGAGCTGGCCTGGCGCATCGCCGACAAGCCGCGGTCGGCCGTGGTGCGGCTCAAGCGCGAGCTCGCGCGCCCCTGGCAGGAGGCCTTCGAGGCCGCTCACCCGGTGGAGGCACGCATGCACCGCGCGTGCTTCGCGGAGCTACGGCGGGAGTTGGCCCATGCGTGACCTGAGTGGACGCGCCGTGCTCATCACGGGTGGCACCTCCGGGATCGGTCTGGCGACAGGGCTCGCCTTCGGGCGCCGCGGAGCCAGGTGCTACCTCACGTGCCGCTGGGGCTCGGCCGACGAAAAGGTGATTCGAGACCAGTTCGCCGCGGCCGAGGCTCCGGCACCCGTGATCATGGAGGCCGACGCCGCCCGCGACGAGGACGTCGTCGACTGCATGGCCCGCATCGCGACCGAGCACGAGGGTGTCGACACCTTCGTGTCCAACGTCGGCTTCGCGCAGCTCGTTCACAGTTTCGACGACCACGCCCTCAAGGGCCTGAACCAGAGCATCGGCTTCAGCGCCTGGCCGCTCGTTTCACACCTGAAGGCCATGCACCAGCACTTCGGGCGCTTCCCCCGCTACGCGGTCGCGGTCTCCTCGTGCGGCGCGCAGGAGTACCACATCGCCTACGACTATGCGGCCGCGGCCAAGGCCGTGCTCGAGACGCTCGTGCGCTACTGCGCGGAGCGACTGCGCACCGACGATTGCCGGGTCAACGCGGTGCGTCCGCGCTGGGTGGCCACACCGTCGCTCGACGCCACCGTCGGCGAGGGCTTCGTGCCCTTCGCCGAGTCGTACGCGACCCCAGGCCTGCTGCAGCACCCGGCCGAGGTGGCGAACGTCATCCTCGCCCTCTGTAGCGGCTGGCTCGATGGCATGCGGGGTCAGGTGCTGACCGTCGACCACGGCACCCAGTTCTTCGACAACCTCATGCGGCTCACCGCCGACCGAGATCACCTGCCCCCCTCGCCGGGGGCGCCAAAACCCCAGGAGAACCCATGACCGAACAACAGGTCCGCGACACCGTCTTAAAATACCTCTGCCGCGCCGTCGACGGCCTCGACCCCGAAGCCGTCGACACGAGCCGCAACATGAAAGAGCTCGGCGCCAACAGCATCGACATCGTCGAGGTGGTGAGCAGCTCCATGCGCGAGCTGCGCATCAAGATCCCGCGCGCCGAGCTGAACAAGCTGCAGAACGTGAACGACCTCGTGCAGCTGCTGCACGCCACGGCCCAGGCCAAAAACGCGGCAGAGTGATGAGCCATGCGGGGCAGGGGCGCCGCGTGGTGCTCATTACGGGGGGGACCAAAGGGATCGGTCTCGCGACAGCGAAGGCATTTGCGGCCGGGGGGGCGCAGTGTGTTCTGACCTACGCGTGGGGAAGCGCCGACGAGGCCGCGCTCGAGCGAGACTTCTCCGCCCTCGGTGCCCCTGCCCCGCTCCTGCTTCAGGCCGATGTGGGCCGCGCCGACGACACGGGCTCGCTCATGGCCGAGCTCGGCGAACGGTTCGAGCACGTCGACGTGCTGGTCAGCAACGCCTCCATGGCCAACGTGCCCCAGGGCCTCGACGATTACAGCGAGCGCGCGCTCCTACAGAGCGTCTCCTACGGTGCATGGCCCCTCGTGGCCTACACACGGGGGTTACACCGCACGTTCGGGCGATGGCCCCGGTACGTGGTCGCGATGTCGTCGGATGGCCCCGACCACTTCTCACTCGGCTACGACTTCGTGGCCGCGGGGAAAGCCGTGCTCGAGACCCTCGTGCGCTATCTCACCTTCCACCTCCGCCACGAGGACGTGCGGATCAACGCCGTGCGCTCGCGCTCGGTGAAGACCGCCTCATTCGACCGCACCTTCGGCCCCGAGGTCGGCGACATCGCCCGTCGTTTCGCGACGGAAGCGCACTGGGTCACCCCCGAGGAGGTGGCCGGCGCCGCCATCGCGCTCTGCAGCGGCCTCATGGACGCCGTGCGCGGCCAGGTCCTGACCATCGACCGGGGCACGGCCTTCTCCGACAACCTCCTGAGGATCTATGAGCAACGTGACAGACTCCCCCTCTGACCCCCTGACCCCGGCCCGACGCCGCGAGCTCCTCGAGGCGACCTACGACATGTTCATGTCGAGCGTGGCCGGCGAAGACGCCGAGAGCACCCGCTTCGGCCAATGGGTTCGTGACGTCGAAGCCGCGGGGCTCTTCGCCTTCGAGAATCGCCGTCGCGGACCACAGGGCCCCGAGGTCGCCTTCGCCCGCACCACCGGTGATGCGCTCGAGGTGCTCAACCTGTCGAGCTACAACTACCTCGGCTACGCCAACCATCCCGAGGTCATCGAGGCGGCCAAGGCGGCCCTCGACCGCTACGGTCTCGGCGCGGCGAGCTCCCCCGTACACGGCGGAACCTTCGACCTACACGCCCGCCTCGAAGCCGAGCTGGTCGACTTCATGGGCCTACCCGACCGCGGGGTGACGCTCTTCTCCTCGGGCTACGCCGTGAACACGGGCGCCATCTCCGCCGTGATGCGCAAGCACCACCACGTGGTGATGGATCGCGCCTGCCACATGTCGATCTTGGAAGGGGCTCAGCTCAGCCGCGCCGGCCTTCACTACTTCCACCACAACGACCCGGCAGACCTCGACGCCACGCTGCGCGAGCTGTCGAGCCAAACGCACCGCATCCTCGTGTGCACCGAGGGCGTATTCAGCGCCGATGGGGACTTCGGACGCTTGAAGGAGGTGGTCGCGGTGGCCAAGAAGCACGGTGCCCTCGTGCTCGTCGACGAAGCACACAGCTTCCTCGTGGCGGGCCCCAATGGCCGCGGCGTCTGTGAGGCCGCGGGCGTGCTCGACGACGTCGACCTCTACGTCCTCACCTTCAGCAAGGCGCTTGGTGGGATCGGTGGCGCCCTCATCGCCCGCAGCGACCTCGCTCGCTACGTGGGCTGGTACGCGCGCTGTCGCATGTTCTCCTGTGCCCTCGACCCCGCGGTCACCGGCGGCGTGCTCCGGGCGCTCGAACTCGGCCGCGGCCCGGACGGCGACGCTCGAAGGACCCGCGTGCGCGACAACGCCGACCACCTGCGACAGCGCCTCGCGGGCAAGGTCGACCTCGGCACCAGCGAGAGTTGGATCGTCCCCGTAACCTACGGCGACGAAGAGAGCACGCTACCCCTGCTCGACTTCATCCAACGCCGAGGCTTGGACGGCAGCGTGCTTCAGTTCCCGGCGGTGGGGATCGGTGAGTCGCGCCTCCGCCTCTTCGCGACGTCCGAGCACACGATCGAGCAGCTCGACCGCGCGGCCGACATCGTGCTCGAAGCCGCCGAGGCCCAAGGCTTTGGGCTCTAGACTTCGTCGTTCTAGGGCGGCACGAAGGTCACGACCATCATCGGACGCGCCATCTGGGTGGACGAGTTCGACGACGTGAGGGTCACGCCGTCGGAGGTCTCCACTTCCAACACCACGCCGAAGTTCCGATCTGGGTCGTCGAGCCAAGTCTGAGCCAGCGACGTGGGGATCGGCACGGCGTACTCGGTGGCGGGTGTCGACATGACCACCGACGCAATGGAGAAGAGACTTCGTGAGTCGGGGCCTGCCCCCGGCGAGGCCCACGCGAGGCCGACGCGCCGCTCGTTCCAACTCGCCGTGCCGATGTCGCCCACTGAGCTACCTTCGGTCCAATCCTCGGCCAGGGTGTAGAACTGCACGGTACCGGCGCTCCCCGCGTTCACGCCGTCGTCGGTGGTGAGCCGTAGCTCGGCGGCGACAATCTGCGCGCCAGCGGGGAGCTTGGTGAGGCGGAAGCGAAGGAGTCCGCGCACCTCGACACCTTGGTTGATGTCGACCTGAATTGCGCCACTCGCTCCGTAGTTCAGATCTGGCCCCCCCTGGTCGAGGTTGGCATCCTCCGTGACGTCGGTGATGTCACACGAGGGCCGCTCACCGAGGGTGACCGTCACCGGCGGGACGGCACCGCCGCTCCCCCCTGTGCCACCGGTTCCACCGACGCCGCTCGTGGATGTGGCCACCGAAGATGAGCTGGCGCTGCCCCCCCCACGGCCCGGCTCCCCTCCGCCGCCCGTGGTGGCCGCTCCGCGCGGGTCGAGCTCGTCCCACGCGAACGTGCAGGCTCCCAGCAGCAGCAACGGAAGTAGCCCTTTCGACCGCACGCCGCGATCATAGCCTGCTCACGCGCCCAGCGTGTCTCTGCACTTCGCGGAAGCGAGTGCCCAACCTTTGCTTCCGGGTGGCCTCTCGGCGCGTTTCGTCACTGCCCATTCCAGACGGCAGGGGATTGGCTTACGCTTGCGGGTTGGATGGGTGATGACGGGGATGAGCCCAGCGTGACGGGCGGACCACCAAACACGACCAGGTGGGTCGACTCGGTGTTCGCGGGACTCGGTGATCCGATCTACCTGACCGACGCCACGGGCAAGATGCGGGACGTGAACGACGAGGCCTGCCGGGTGCTGGGCTACGGCCGCGACGAGCTCCTCGCGCTCACCATCGAAGACGTCGACGCGGACTACGACGACACGGCAAGGCTCCTCAACTTCCTCGGTGGCCTCGTCCCCGGCGGCTCCCAGCTGCTTCAAACCCGACATCGCCGAAAGAACGGCACCACCTACCCGGTGGAGGTTCGGGTCACGCTCATCGACATCGGCGGAGAGCCGCTCGTGCTCGGGATCGCGCGGGACCTGACCGAGAAGGACGAGCGCCTCGCCCTGCTCGGAGCTCGGATGAACCTGCGAGACCTCGCGGTGGATCCCGATATCGACATTCCGCGACTGCTGGACGCGACCCTCGACCTGGCCGAGCGACTCACGAGGAGCGACAGCGCGGCCTACTGGTGCCTCTCGGATGAAGGGGCCATCGAGACCGTGGCCCAGACCGAGTGCAAGCGCACCCGCGGGCTCGTGTGGGCCGACGCCGACGACGCGCCCTGGCGAGACGTCGCCATGGGCGACACCGTGCTGCGCGACGAGGACGAGCCTCACCGCCAGCTGGTGGTGGCCGTGGTGCGGGGCGGGCGGTGCGTCGCCGTGCTGGCCGTCGCCAACAAGCCGGAGCGCTACGCGCGCACCGAGATCGACCTCCTGGAGTCCCTCGCCGACGAGTCTTGGGACGCGCTCGAGCGCAAGAGGATGCAGCTCGCCTTGGCCTTCAGCGAGCAGCGACACCGATTCGTGGTGACCACATCACCCGACGCCTTCTGGCACCTCGACGGCGAAGGGCGACTGCTCGACGTCAACGAGGCCTGCACCCGCATGACCGGCTACCCGCGCGAGGAGCTCATCGGCATGCACGTGAGCGAGATCGAATCGGTGGAGACCGCGCCGGAGATCGCCGCTCACATCGAGAAGATCACCAGGCAGGGCGCCGACCGCTTCGAGACGAAGCACCGGCGCAAGGACGGCACCATCATCGACGTCGAGGTCGCCACCGTGCACGCGGCCCCCCTCGGAGACACGTACTTCGTATTCGTGCGCGACATCACCCAGCGCAAGCGGCTCGAGGCGCAGCGCGTGGAGCTCGCGCGCCAGCTCCAGCTCGCGCAGCGAATGGAGGCCCTCGGCACCCTCGCCGGCGGCATCGCCCACGACTTCAACAACATCCTCTGTGGCCTCCAGGCCTTTCTCGACCTCGCCCAGTCAGACCTGCACGAACCCGAGCTGCTGGCGGAGGACCTTCGCGAGATGAAGGTCGCGACGGACCGCGCCTCGGCTTTGGTGGGCCGCATCTTGACCTTCAGCCAGCGCCGGGAAGAGAAGCGCGCGCCAACCTCGCTCCCCAAGCTCATCGATGAGGTGATGCAGCTCCTTCGGGCGTCCCTTCCTGCCAACGTCGAGATCGGCGCGACCCTCGACCGGCAGGACGTGCACGTGGAAGCCGACGCCAATCAGCTCCACCAGGTGCTCATGAACCTCGGAACCAACGCCTCCCAGGCCCTTCGACCCAAGGGGGGCCGGCTTTGGATCTCGCTCGAGTACGCCGTCGTAGACGAAGACGTGGCGGCCACCGTCCCCCACCTGTCAGCTCGGGACTACGCGGTCATCACGGTGGAGGACGACGGGCCGGGCATGGACGCCCATACCCGCGAGCGCGCCTTCGAGCCCTACTTCACCACCAAGTCGCCAGAGACGGGTACCGGCCTCGGACTGTCGATGGTGCACAACATCGTGCGAAGCCACGGGGGCGCCATCCGCCTCGACAGCGCGCCCGCCAAGGGTACCCGCGTCATCGTCTATCTACCCCGAGCGCGTGAGAGCGCGACACCGGAGGTCGAGCCGGCCGCGCCTACGAACCCCGAGGGGACCGAAAGGCTCCTGGTGGTCGACGACGAGATCCACATTCGCAAGGCGCTCATGCGAGGTCTCAAGCGGCTCGGCTACGCCGTGACGGTGGCGGGCTCCGCCGAGGAGGCCCTCGAGACCATGCGCGTCGACCCCTCGCGCTTCGACGCGCTGGCGACCGACTACACGATGCCCGGCCTGTCCGGTCTCGAGCTCGCGCGAGCGGCACGTGAGCTACGGCCCCAGCTGCCGGTCGTCTTGTTCAGCGGCCTCGCCGCCTCCGGCATCGGCCAGCTGAACGAGCCGTTCGCACGCCTCGCCAAACCCTACACCGCCGTCGACCTCGCTTTGGCGCTGCGCCGCCTCCTCGCTTAGGGGTTCGCGGTTCCGGGTTCGCGGTTCCGGGTTCGAGGTTCCGGGTTCGAGGTTCCGGGTTCGAGGTTCCGGGTTCCGGGTTCCAGGTTCGAGGGCGAGGACGAGAGCGAGAGCGAGAGCGAGAGCGAGAGCGAGAGCGAGAGCGAGAGCGAGAGCGAGAGCGAGACCGAGAGCGAGAGCGAGAGCGAGAGCGAGAGCGAGAGCGAGACCGAGAGCGAGAGCGAGAGCGAGAGCGAGAGCGAGACCGAGAGCGAGGACGAGGACGAGGACGAGGACGAGGACGAGGACGAGGACGAGGACGAGAGCGAGAGCGAGAACGAGAGCGAGGACGAGCAGCACACTGGGGGCCCGCAAGGACACGATGGCTGTCGTTCCGCCCCGCCAGGGGCGCCTACAGCCCCTCAACGGCAGCCATCGTGTCCTTCGACGGCTTCAGTGTGCGGAGGAGGCCGCGCCGAAGCGCAGCCTCCTCGGGTGAAGCTCACCGCGTCATCTTCGAGAGCATCGCCCCGATGCGCCGCAGCCTGCGCTGCGCCTCGAGCCCACCCGGAACCCCTGCGCAATCCAGCACCGCGCAAAGCTCCCCGGCTTCGCCGAGTGCGATGCACAAGCTGTTGCGCCCCGCCCGACCCCGTCGGCCTTTGGCTATCCCTTCCGCGATGTTGCAGACCACCGAATCGGCCGCCCGCATCCCTTGGTCGCGCAAGTGACTGCGACCGTGCGGCATCTTCACCGACGCGAACCATCGGTTCACCTCCACCGCGAGCCGGTAGACGTCGTACCGCTCGAACCCAAACGCGTGCTGCTGCTGCTGCTGCTGCTGCTGCTGCGCGCCACCGTTGCTCTTCTCCATCGAGAAGCTCCTTCCGCCCGCCGAGCTGCGAACTCACCACGAGACCGCTTCCTCTCGCAGGCCCTCCCCCCGCCGCCTCGCGCGCAGCACGGGTCAAGACTCGGCCGGAGGGAGCCTGCGACCGGAGGCCGAAGCGCGAAGCGCGGTGTCTTGACGCGCGCGAGCACGAGGCAAGGCTGGGAGGGCCTGCGAGAGGAAGCCCCCGAAGCTCCAGCC